>QMVO01000295.1 GCA_003661125.1 Methanosarcinales archaeon | reverse complement strand
TCAGAATATTCTTTCATTCCCTCTTGCCCAAGCTTTTCCATAATAAATCCCAGAGATGTCTGAATGTTCATTACGAATGTCTCACGCATCATCCTCCATTTTTCTTCTTCCGATAAAGTTGGTATTTTCATCTTTTTTTCACCTCCTTTCGTTTTGTTGATTCGTGTTATATTCCTATATATCTTTCCTTTTTAAAAGGCTGAGTTTGGAATTTCATATAACGCTCCTCGGACATAAAGTTGCTTTAGCAATTTGGGCGGAGCGAAGCGTAGCCGTATATCCGCTGTTAGGCGATGTGCACCTTCTATCTAAATGCAAATTTCCGGCGTTTATCAGGGTCATCAAAACTAACCTCACTCATATCGAAATGTTCGGGATCAAATTCTCCACCGACCCACTCTAACATTTCTTCGTGCTCCTCGTGGTCTGGATTATTTATTGCCTCTAAGAATTCTTTATATCCCCAGATTCCTCCACAATCTTCGGGTGGACACGCCCTTTTCCCAGCGATACATACGGGATATTCAATGTTTTTGTCTCGGGGAAGTATCTTTTCCAATTGTATCTTATGCTCCCAGTTATCTCCAAAATCATAGGTGTAATTTGCTATTCTGTTTTCCACGGAGAACCAGTCAGCAATCTTTTGGTGGTACTCTGAAATAATTTCTAGCCCAAAGAACTCTGCTTCCTCAGTTGGGGTTCCTATCCTCACATTTTCTCCAGTAGAGGGATGACGCATCTCAAATTCGTGGAGGTGGTAATCTTCCCAGCCCATCGCATCCTGAATAGCAACGTGTAAATCCCAAAATGTATACGTCTCTGGAACCTGTATTCGCCGCCATATCGGTGGCTTAATGCCTTTCAGCGTAATCTTAAATTGGTATACCTTATCAAATCTCTTTTTCATCAAAGCTTCCTCCTTATATTAAAAATATGTATCTTTATATATTAAAGCAGGTGCATTTCACTTAACGTTCCTCTGTTAGGCGAAGGTGCCTTCATATCTTTATTCCGGACCCTCTCAGTAGACTCTGCGTAGTGACCCTCATGCTCCTTTTCCAGACAATCTTCACATAGAAACACTTCTCTTCCTTTCTCTTCCGAGTATTCAATACAAATCCACGTGGCAATGGTCTTCTTTCCTTCTCTCTTGCACCTCACACAATAACGATACCTTGGCTTGTTCTGAGAAATCACACGTGGATATTCGGCGCCCTCTTCTGCTTCCACCATCTTCTCCAGAGTGACAATATGCTGGATCTCATCGCCGAAGTCATAGACATACCCCAATTTATCACCTTCTGATAAACCAAGTTGCTCAATTCGCATCTCCACACCACTGTCACCTCCATCGGGGTCAATCTCACCGAAGCCGCCCCATGACCATTCACCCATGAAGAATTCACTTAGATGATCCCACGTATCATGATTGAACGCGATACGAATGATATGATCGAAATCAGCGAGTGTCTGGTCACCTTTGATCTCAATGCGGCGCCAAAGCCCTTTCCGATACTTCAAAGCAACATTGAATACATACACCTTCTCCATACCTCCTTACAAAAAATATTGTCATATAAGGTATTTTCGCCTAACAGTTGGGGCGTATCTGAAGTTCTCCAAAGGGGAATTTGGGCGTAAGCGATAGCCAAAGCCAGATACGCTCTGTTAGCTGAAGTGCTATTCATTTTTCGTAATAGGCCAATTAGGACACAAACTTAACAACTGCCATGCACTCCTTCCATCCTTTTTCAATAGGCAATTATCTTTTTCGTCTGGAATTAACTGGGGGAGTTGCCAAATATCCGAAGGTAATGGGTAATTTGCCCATGGGTTATGCCACAAAACAGGGGTTACTTTGGCAATTTTCCATGGATTTAGATTAACAGCAATAAGCACCGCACTAACACGTTTGTTTTGTGGTCCTTTTGGACCATACCAAGCACCATTCGGCTTTCGCCCGGGTCGCTGGCCAATTAACTCGTTTCCACGAAAAATTATGGTAACTTGTTCTTCTCCAAATAAAGCGTTGCTAATGTCAATATCATCCGCTCCAAACTCATCCATGACATTTATGGCAACTATATATGGCAAATCAAGTTCACCGTATTTGGTGGCTTTATCTTGAATTGCTTTTTTGATTCCAATATGAGGTGTAATAAGCTTTACATCATACATTTGAATTCCAATGGGACGGACACCGGGCTTTCCTCGGGCTTCAGGTTTCTTGGGTATAGGAAAAAAGGTAATTTGCCAGTCATCATGCTTCCATTCCCAACGGGGTAGTGTTTCAAAATCACCTTGTTCAAATTGTTTAGCTATCATGTCCGGATCCAGATTAGATAATTTGCGTTCAAGAAATCTACGCATCTTTGCACCAGGAGGATTAGTGGTTGATGCTCCATGAACTTTAACTCCGATAAAGAAATTCGGTGACTTCGTTCTGTTTAAGGCATCGTAAACTTGGTTCTCTCTGGTTTTTGCGGATGTATCCTCATCAGACAAAGCAGCCAAAGTAGCCTCTAAATAAAATAGTGGTTTTCCATCCTTCAAAACTTTGAAATCTGGATGTGTTGCCTTATTATTCACGACAGGATGGATCTCAACACTGAATCCAGATTTAGAGAGCAATTCATGAAGGTAGAGTTCAAAAAATGCGGCGAGATGCTGTCGATCATCTTTAGATCGAAAACGTGTTCGTAATTCATTTTGAAATTCAGAAGGAAAATTTTTAAACCATTGCTCTAACAGGTTGCGGATTCTTTTGCATTCTAATCGGACACAACGGTTCAAATAATTGAACATCGGCTCGGCGTAAAGCGCAGGACCGGTATAATCTTGATCCATTTCATCAAAGAGCTTCTTCGTTTCGTTCATCTTCCGTCACCTTCAATGGCATTTCAGCTAACGTTTCAGGAATATGTGAAGTTTGCGGAGCGGGAGTGGAGCAAATTTGCGCGAGCGTTAGCGAGCCACCTCCTGTTAAGTGACCCCGATAAGGGCAAGGCGCGAAGCACCGCAGAGTGCTCAAGTTCCGCTCATTTCAAACTTTTATATCATCAATCTTTATCTTCTCTCTTGCCATGTATTTGCTTAATAATTCCGGCTATTAAATTTATTCTCGGGACTCTCTTCATATAATCCCTGTATGCATCGCCAAACTTTTCTATGTCTCTCTTTTCTTC
>QMVO01000294.1 GCA_003661125.1 Methanosarcinales archaeon | reverse complement strand
GAAAAATGCCTTCGATAAAACTTTCATTTTAGCAATGGCTGAAGCGAGCATGCGTGGTCCTCTCCAGAGAGTAGTTGAAAAAATCCGAGATATTCCGGAATTTAAAAAAGCGAAAAAACTACTTGACCTCGGTGGAGGGCATGGTCTTTATGCTATTGCATTTGCTCAGATAAATCCAGACCTTGAGGCGATTGTATTTGACCTTCCTCCGGTGATAGAAGTAACTAAGGAATTCATTTCGCGGTATGGAATGGAAGAGAGAGTGAAAGTAATGGCTGGCGATTTTGATAAGGATGACATCGGTAAGGGATACGATGTTATTTTTGTATCTCATTCGGCATTCTACCATACTAAAGAGACCATTCACGAACCCTTAGAAAAGATATATGAAGCACTAAATAAAGATGGTATCCTTGTTTCTAACCACTGGATGCTTTATAACGGAAAAAAATCAATCACCCTTGCATTATGGGATCTTTGGTTATCTGTTCTCGGACATCCACATTATGTATATACAGTGAAGGAATTCATTGATTTGCTACAAGAAAAGAGGTTTTCTGATGTGCATGTTATTGATATTACAACATCTGAGGATCCTTCAATGATAGTAATTGCAAAGAAAGGAGGTGAATTGAAATGGAAAAGGAGATAAAAATAAAAAGTATTGATGAAGTTGAAGGTTTAGAAACCTCAGAGGGAATAATGAAACCTTTGATATTCGGTGAGAGGGTTGCAGTTATACATCTTGAGATTCCTGCAGGTCTTGAGGTCCCTCCTCATGCCCAGTCCTCGGAAGGCGTCATCTATTGTTTGAGTGGCGAGTTGGAGGTAATATCAGGTAGTGAAACAGTGACCATAGGTAGTGGAACCGCAATACTGGTGCCGCCCAATATAGAAGTGGGTATTAAAAATCATGGAGATGCTCCAGTAAATGCAATATTAATTTCATCTCCTCCACCTGTAAAGTCGGCTGATGAACTTAAAAATATATTAAAAAAGCAAATAGGGGGTGAAAAAGAAAAATGAGAGACAAAAAGATGGTGCTATTGGAGATAGTGGTAGTGCTGTGTTTGTTGTTTTTAGAGGTTTTGCCTGTGATTGCTGCTGAGCAAGAGATGCAAAAAGTGAGTGCATCTGAGATCAAAGCATCAGAGGATTTCGTCTTAGGCATATACGGAAACGCACGAAGACGATACCATAGACATGCGAGATGTGACATACATAAAGTTAGTGATATTTGGTAAGAAACCTGAAACTGATTTATGTGATGCAAATTACGATGGAAGAGTAAGCATGCTTGATGTCGTCCAGACAAAATTAATTATTGTAGGAAAGGAAGGAAAACTCACGATTGTTGATTCAGCTAATAGAATAGTAACACTGAAAAAGCCGATAGATAGAGTGGTGGCTGCTGATCTGTTGAATGGTATCAGAACACTCCTGAAACTTGACGCCGAGGAGAAACTAGTAGCAATAAACGACTATGCCGTAACATATGGATTTGGACCCAAGAGTTGTTTTCCATTATCATTGATAGCACCCGAGCTTGAAGAACTTCCTAGCGTAGGTTCTTACGATAGTCCCGATATGGAAATGATACTATCTTTAGAGCCTGATTTAGTTCTTGCTTATGGTGGAGATGTTGCAGATATGATCCAGGAGTCCACGGGTATACCCACTATATACCTTGATACTTCGGAAGCTCTTGATTTCAAATGGTTCAGGCTTGCAGGTTATATAATGGACGAAGAGGAAAGAGTTGAAGAGCTTATTTCATACGCAAATGAGGAGATTACTAAAATAACAGAAGTTACATCTGATATACCAGATGATGAGAAGCGAACAGTATATCTTGCGTTTTGGACATTTATGGGTGATATTACATATACTCCTGCTGAGTATGCTCCGGTAGAATTCGCAGGGGGTATAAATGTAGCTAAGGAAGGGGTACCAGGACCTTTTGGCCCAATTATGTTGGAGGTCTCAAAAGAGCAGATCATCGAATGGGATCCCGAGATAATTTTACTCCATGGTACATATATCACAAGAGAGGAGGTACTCTCAGACCCTGCTTTACAGACTGTAACTGCTGTAAAGAACGGGGATGTCTATTATACACCTGGCTATTGTCTGGGTTGGGATCCTGTAACCGGCGTTGCTGAAACAGTTTATATGGCTGCTCTATTCTATCCGGATAAATTCTCTGATTTGGACGTAGAGGAAGAATGCAACGAAATATTCAAGGAATTTTATGGTGTTGATGGCCTTTGGACATGGATAGTTGAGCATGTTCTGACGCCATAGGTGGTAAGAAAGAAACATTTAAGGAGGAGGTTTTTTTCTTTCTCAAAAAGGGAAGAATAAAGGAAAAGAAGACTGAAGGAGGAAGAAGGAAAAGAGAAATGGAGATAGTAGAAAGAGAAGTGTGAAAAATAGGGATGATTGAGACGACGCATGCAGGCGCTTCAAGAGCGCCTCTTGGATATGGCATAATAGACATCGCTCCTGTTGAAGAGTTTAGAGAAGAGATAATGAGCACGCCTGGATGGGAGAATGTGAATGCAATTAAGAACAATCGTGTATATTTCATAAGCACAGCAGCATCTTCAGTGCACCACTGCTGCTTCTTGCTGTATATGGCGAAATGTTTTTACCCCAACTATTTAAAGATGTTGATCCCGATGAAGTTCTTAATGAATGGTTTGAGAGATTTCTTGGCATAGAGAAAGAGGGCATATATGCATATCCGTTACCGTGAGGAAGCAGATGAACATTCAATAAAAGGATGAATGTGATTGTTCATTCGTTGGGATTTCTTGCTCAGACTCTCCCATTTATGATAGTGGGAGTGATATTTGCTGAATTTATTATTGCGTTAAATATTGTTGATAAGATTTCATTTTTGGCGGGACCTCTGACAAGATTTGCACATCTAAGTGAAGAATGTGGAGCAAGTTTCATGCCGCTTTCATATCTCCTACATCTGCGAATGCAATACTCGCCGCATTTCATAGTGAAGGTCGCATAGAAAAGAAGGAGCTTTTCATCGCTTCAATGATGACCTCTTTTCCTGCGATCGTGATGCATTGGCGTCCCATGCTTCCTGTCTTGCTACCACTTCTGGGATGGGTTGGCGCATTCTATTTCTGCATGCTTGTCATCGTGGGTCTCTTGAAAACATTGCTAATAATG
>QMVO01000293.1 GCA_003661125.1 Methanosarcinales archaeon | reverse complement strand
CGGGCATTCGTTTATTAGATGCGATACTGCCCTTTGGTGAGATACCCATCGGCGTAATCACAGCCTTCTTCGGCGTTCCGTTCTTCATTTATTTATTAAGGAGCAGGAGGCAAGGGTTATTGTGAGTGACATCCTCACTGCCCTAAAGGTTCCTGCCCCTGCCGAGAGGAGCAGAGGGCGTGTCACGCTCCGTTAATGACCCCGCAGGGATTCTCTCTCCACGAGCGGCTTTGGGGCAAAAAATCTAAATTTATCGGAATGACTATAATCAGTAGCATTTATCTCTAAATGATTGCAAAGAGATTTGAGGTTAGCAAAGTTTTTCATGTTATTTCCTCATTAAAACGCCATTTCATACAGCGTGTTAGACGCCCGAGCGAAGTGAGGGCGAGCCACGATAGTGACGAAGCGTTTTGCTCGGCGGTCTCATTTTTCCTCTCTTTTTATTTCCACACCAGCTTCTTCAATTGGTTCCTCCACGGCATTTTTGAGCCAACTGGCATCAATACCCTCTTTCGTTTGTGCTTCTATCTTTAGTGAAAGTTCACCTGTTTTCTCAACAAGATTCCCAAGGGCATTAAAGCATTCGTAAAGTTGTTGACGATTAACCTTCAAGCTATACATAATCTGAGTTATTTTGCCTGCTTCATGAACCTCAGGTTTTTCTGTTTCTTCTTCTGGAGTTTGTGGAACTTCAGGCTTTTCTTCGGTTGGTATAATCTTAGAACTCACGATATAGCCTGAAGGCAGATCAATCTCTTCTATGGGAATTTCTTTTCCTATAATCACCTGTTCCTTTGCCACTACGGGTTTGTCTTTAACCACTTGGACCTTATCTTTGTTTGTTATCCCAAATAGACTATCTTTCACACCCTTTGAAATCGCTTTCTTAATTACATTTTCGTCAATAATCCGAGGGAACTCGGGTGAAGAAAAGAAAGTATCGATAACATCTTTAGTTTCCACCCCTTCCTCTATTTTGATTAAATCTGATAGTCTTTTTGCTGTGAGTGAATCAAAAACCTTTGGCGGGGAAACTCGCATAAGTAACTCCATTAGCCTTTCATGTATATTGGTAGCCTGAAGTGCCCTACCACCTACCTCAAGCGTTTCAAGAGCTGGCTTACCATCCTCCAAATTTAGGAGCCAGACTGTGTTGTAAAGATTTCTAAAAGAAGAATCTCTGGAGGCTTTTTCGGTCTTTTCTCTCTCCTTCAGTTGTTCCAATTGTTCTTCGGTCAGGTTCAACGACTTCTTTTTTACTCTAACACGTTCAACGGCAATTAAATACCGAACCGCGCGACGCAAGGGTTCAATCTGATTTTTGTCAGGAATAGCCAGAGCTAATCCATTTTTATATATCCTTGGTTTTCACCGTATTGCGTAAGAAATTCTATCCCGATTTTCTCCTTGTTTTTTTCATAAACAAACTCAATTGGGAGATAGGCTATTTGAAAAGCAGGCACTTTATCAGGTATGCCTTTAGAGTTTTGTGGCCAGATAACTGCTGATTTTCCACCAAGCTCTGATTCTAACATAGCTTTGATAGCGTTCTTTATTTCATCTTCAGCATTCCCTATTCCCTCGGCTTCATCTTCAAGTAGCTTATTGACATTTGGCGTGGTTTTAAATGAGTAACGAGCACCATCATAATGAATATAAAGACATTTACCTACAAGTTCTTTTAAAACTGCTTTTATCATTGTAGAATCTAAGTGTGGTGAAACTGTTGCCAGCATCAGGTCATGTTCTGTCACACCTGGTGGTAATATCTCGCCTTCCTTACCTCCCATTTTCGGCTGACCACCGAAAGAGAACATCAAGATTGCAGTAGCGATCCGGGTAGCCGGCGTCCTTGCATCTTTGAAACTCTTATCGATTCGCTTTACAGTTGCATTTACACCTATAAAATCTGCATCCAGAACTGCCTGGTATGGTTCCCTTTGTCCAACTTCTGTAAAGAAGGCTCTTCTAACCTCAGGTTCATCCATAGGCACATCAGTAGCAGATAGCAAATAATCCCTAACATTGCGAGTTTTTAGTGTTCTTAATACCACTGCAAGAAATCGGAGCACTCCCCTTGTCCTCTGAAACTCAGGTATTGATGCCCATCGTTCTCTCATCAAATCAATGAGTGCTGGATGAAAAGGATAAGCTTTTACAAATCTTTCTCGATATTTTATAATTCTCTCTTCAAATTCGCACCGTTCTGCCTCTGAGGGAACATAGGAAAGGATATTTCTTTTTATGGTATCCACATAAATATCTGCAACTTTATTGGCTATATCTTCAGATGGTGGTTCTGCAAGGAGCCTCTTCCTCAACACTGGAAATATCTCATCCCCTCTTATTGGCTCTCTTTTCGCATCCACACGGGATGCGAGATGGTCAAGGGTAGACAAAATCTCAGTATCACCAAAGAATTCCCTTGCACTCGCCTGCAATGAATAAACGAGGCAGGCATTTTTTGAGTTTGAAACCTCCGTAGTAAGAGTTTGAATAAACTCCATTGCCTGCCTGTATAGGGTGGATTCCCCCACTGGTTCTCCCATTGCCCGTTCTAAGTATCTTGAAACTTCGTCAAGGAGTATAAGGGTTGGTGTATTCACGATAATTTCTTTGACGAGTTCACCACCCGGAGCAACCCTTTTCTGGTCTTGCTCTTCTATTAATTCATAGGCTCCCAATTGCCAGGCAAGATACCCCCAAATTGTGCGAATCCTTTTGCCATCAATCTCTCTGCCTGAAATGGCGTCGAATTTTTCGCCATCGAAAACTGCAATCCTGATGCCCTTAACATCGGGTAAATCCCTTGTCTCAGGGATGGCTTTCTCCATCTCTTTTCGGTTTTTGACCGCATAGTATAAAGTTGCCAATGTGTGAGATTTACCCCCACCAAAGGGGGAACGGAGCTGGAGAACTCTGTTGCCTTCTTTACCGGATAGCCTATCATAGACCTCTTCAACCAGCATCCTCATATCGCTTGTCAGGTGGGTTGCGCGGAAAAAAGAATAGGCATCCCGATAGGTTGGTGGAACATTTGGGTCTCCCGCCACCAGCGCACCTAAATCTATGGCATAGGTTGCTACTGCAGTCTCCTCGGATTCTACATCCGGGTGCAGTCTTACAACTTCTGTCCATGGTTTTATTTCCGTCATTTTTCACCTCCAATTTTTTCTTTCACCTTATTCAAGACTTCTT
>QMVO01000292.1 GCA_003661125.1 Methanosarcinales archaeon | reverse complement strand
TTTTTTTGCGAAGCAAAAACTGCGTAAGCGTTCTTAGTAAAGGTTTTTTCGCAACGCGAAAAAAAGTTTTGTTTCAATCCCTTATAGGTAGTCTACGAAAAACCTTTTCTTAGAAAGAAAAGCTTTACCAAAAGAAATTATTTTTGGATCAAACCTTTTTCTAAAAGGTTTGATGTTTCAAAACCTTCTTTCTAAAGAAAGAAGCTTTACCATCAAAAGCAAGCTTGACTAAAGAAATATTAAAGAAGGATTTTTTTGCGAAGCAAAAACTGCGTAAGCGTTCTTAGTAAAGGTTTTTTCGCAACGCGAAAAAAAGTTTTGTTTCAATCCCTTATAGGTAGGCTACGAACCGAAACATTGCAACGAGAAGCAACAAAGTTAGCAGTTGTTTCAATCCCTTATAGGTAGGCTACGAACCCGTCAACACAATGTGATAATTTTAAGTTTTATACCGAGTTTCAATCCCTTATAGGTAGGCTACGAACTGATTTGAGTGTCAAGAGTGTCTGTATCGTATAGTTGTTTCAATCCCTTATAGGTAGGCTACGAACTTGCGAATATTTTCTGGCAAGTCTGCATTGGTTTTGTAGTTTCAATCCCTTATAGGTAGGCTACGAACTTAAAGGCTATATAATAGCGCAATCGCCTATCCATTCAGGGGTTTCAATCCCTTATAGGTAGGCTACGAACTACATCCACACCTCCTTAAACTTCCCATCTTCATATAGTTTCAATCCCTTATAGGTAGGCTACGAACACCATATGCGGTCTGTGATCATGCGGATGTATCTCCGTTTCAATCCCTTATAGGTAGGCTACGAACGAAAATCGAACATCCTTGTATAACCTTTGGAGTAGGCTGGGTTTCAATCCCTTATAGGTAGGCTACGAACCACTATGCACGGGAAACTCCTCAAGAATTTCATCGACGTTTCAATCCCTTATAGGTAGGCTACGAACTTCGCAGTTTCTTTGCGAGCCTGTCGACATGACAGATGTTTCAATCCCTTATAGGTAGGCTACGAACTATTCCCTCACTACTTGATCCACAGCTTCCGAAAAACGTTTCAATCCCTTATAGGTAGGCTACGAACATGCTCCTTATATTTGTAGAAAGGTCCTGCATTCGCGTTTCAATCCCTTATAGGTAGGCTACGAACATGCCTGCAAAAGCTAAATTACACTATCGATACCCGGTTTCAATCCCTTATAGGTAGGCTACGAACACGCCGGGAGAAGCCCGCTTTTTGGGCTCCTCTCCCCCATTTCCTACATTATACATCACTTCATAAAAGCTTTTCGTCGAATACCCCCTTTCAATGCACGAGTCACCCGCCCCTTGTCTCCAGATGAAAGTCCAAAGAACCGCTGCGAGTCGCCATTTACGATTCTCTACCGTCCACCGCAGATTCGTCCATCCCCTGCGTATTTTGCACTACCTCACCTCGACATTTCAATCCCTTTATAGGTGGGCTACGAACCGGGAAAAGGTTTTTTGTCGGAATGCAAGCCAGACAAATCAAATAATTATATCCCTCTCACCTTTTTCGATACCCATAATCTCCCGCGACGTGTATCTTGTCGTCCTCATCAAATAAAACACGATAGAGTCCTCATCGGGATTTATCACCGCTTTAAGCTCCATCTTCAACTTCTCAAGTCCGGCATCTGAAATCTCACCTTCCAGCACTGAGTTCTGTACCCAGTTCAGATACTTCCTCGCTATCTTCAAGACCTTGTTCACCCGTTCCTCTTTTATGTCATACACCATTATCAAATACATCTACCATCTCGCAACGAACGGTTTATACTCCGATTCGCCCATCAGATGCTTCTCTATCTTATATAACTCCATCCTTATCAATCTCCGATAAGATACGTTACGCTTCAGTTTCTCATGTTTTATCGTCGCTTTCAACTTATCCTCAAACTCACGCACAAATATCTCGCGCCCCTTCTCATTCAAATATATCCTCTCCAGTTCTTTCATGAAATGCCCCTCTCTGAGCATCCCTCTGTTCAACATCGAAAATATCGCTCTATCCACGATTATCGGCTTGAAAACCTCTGCAACGTCCAGATTCAACGTGAACCGTCTGAAGTTCGTCGTATGCAGAAACCCTATCCGCGGGTCCAGATGCGTCTTGTATATCTCACTCAGAACCGCGACGTAAAGCAGACTGTTACCAAAACTGATGAGCGCATCCAGTTTCGTTGTGGGTGGGCGCTTCGTCCTTTTATCAAACGAAAACTCATCGCTTTTTATTATCTCGTTGAATGCACTGTAATACCTATTTCGTATGTTACCTTCTATCGCCATCAATTCCTCTACACCCTTCTGCATCGCTATCCTTGCCTGTAAACCTTCTATCTCCTTTATGCTCGCTTCGAGCTCGGAATCCCTCGCTTTATAATATTTCAATACGCGCAGTATGTTCGCACTCGCACCCTCCACGAACTTAAACGCCAATCTCAATCTTCTCACTTCGTCTATGTAATGCTCCGCCTGCTTCAGTATCATGTATCCGGAGTTATAATGCTCCCTTGGGTAGTAAGTTCCTACGTAGTAGCCGTAATAATTGAAAAAGTGGAGCAGTATCTCGTTTCGCGATATGAACTCCATCAGTTTCTTGTTTATTGTTACTTCGCCAAATATCATCAGTCCGGATACGTTCTCCACGGGTATGTATCTCCTACCTTTATCGCCTTCGAAATAAAGCGTGTTCGCCTGCCGCTTCAGTTCGCCATTTGAGAACACGTAGATGGTCTCTTTCATTTCTTCTTACTCTTAATTAACCACAGATTACTAAAGAATATCACTTAAATATTTTAGCTGCGTGTCGGTCAAGAAACTCATGTTTAAACAGTAAGAATGCCCATACCGGTATCATATATATCTGTTTGCCATTTATTTTCGCCTCTTTATAAACATCTCTGGTTACTACAATACCATAATCAAGACCTATTTTATCCAGAGCACGAGTGAATTAGGAAAAAGCTACATTACCGGCGTACGCGCGTCTCAGCTTCCTCGATGTCGCCATTGAGCATCATAATTCAGTCTCAACCCCGGGTTTCTTGCTACGAGTTCTATCAGTGTTTTTCAACAGTTCCATATCCTTTATTCCAAACTCAGCAGGCAGGTCTATGTAGATTATTCTCTCTATCACGTTGTTTCTGAGATATTTCGTTATCTTTTCCTC
>QMVO01000291.1 GCA_003661125.1 Methanosarcinales archaeon | reverse complement strand
TCCCGGATTTGCTTGGTGCAGCCTATGAGTATCTGCTTAAAGAATTTGCAGATTCGGCAGGTAAAAAGGGGGGTGAATTTTATACACCTACACATGTATAGCTGGCTATGGGGGTGGTTTAAATTTGAACAACTCTTCTAATCTCTATCTCGCCTATTTTCCTATTGAAATAGGATACAAATGTTTTTTTCCGCAAAATAGGGCACGACCAAAAATAGAATGGGGGATAAAAAAAACGCCCCCAAAAACCGATTATATTATTTGTGGCTTCCTTCTCAGCACCAAATAAGCGACTGCTAACAAGCTCGCAATGGCGAATACCGCTTCGAAACCCGGTGGCTTTGGCGTTTTAGCTCCCCCTGGCGGAGCAGCCTTTTCTTCACCAGTTATTGCGAAAGTTGAGAATCCTGATGATTCTGCTTCAAAGTAAAAATACATGCCATCTTCATCTACTCTTACGGTTGCAAGAGCTCTCCATTTCCCTTCGCTTTCGCTATATCTATTTAATTTAATGGTATCTACATCAATATTGTTCTTATCCAGCCAGAATTTTTCTACTTTAAACTGTATTGTCGCTTTCTCAATATCTTTATCCTCGAGATTCTCAGCAGAGATATTAAAGTAGCTATAGGTTTTCCCTGGCGGAATTGCTCTTATTTCGACAGGCTTTCTTGGAAGTTTTTGAATGCTAATGTTCACGTTGGTGACCTTATTTTTGACTTTTATTTCAATCTTACTAACATCTACTTTTTCTATTTTAACTGATACTGGCTCTTCTGGTTTTATTTCGGGCAAGCTCTTCGATACCTCTATTGGAGGGGGATACTCAGTTATTAGACCTCTAAAGTCCTTGGATTGTTCTAAAGTTTGTTTGGCTAACTTTTCTAAGTCCTCTAAAGCAGTGAATTCAAATCCTTTTGTCCATTCGATGGAATTTATAAGAAGTTGTTTGGCTTTTTCATCCTTTGCAGCTTCCAATTCAAAGCTGAAATAAACAGCTCTATGACCGTCTGGTCTAAACCATTCATCGTAAACTAAAATCCCTCCAAGGAAATCATCTGAAAGAACGATTGTCTTAACCGGGAGTCTCTTGGTTATTTCTTCTAATGCCCTTTTATCAAGCTGTATGGTATATTCTTTCCCTTCCAATGTAACGGTTACTTTTTGACCATCAATGTTCGCTTCTGTGATGGCATTGAGTATCTTTCCATCCAATCCATCAAGCAGACGTTCCTTAGGAACAGAAGTTCCAGTTACTTCAGATTGATATTCACTTATCTTCTCATAAAACTGTTCCGCTTTATCCTTTGCAATTTCTGCCCTCTCTTGGGTTACTTTTCTAATGTCTATCGGGAGAATATACTGCCATCCCACAAGTGTATAAGCATCAGCTCCTATTTCATTGTAGAAAGACGGCACTTCAATTTTGAATCTCTCAGGAAGACCTTCTACGACCGGATGTCTTTCCTCGACAATTAAGTTTCCACTAAAAGGCACGTAGGGAGCACTTAAAGGTGTCGAGCCTACCGTCCTCCCAGTAGCTTCTAAAGCGGCTTTTATTCGGGGGTCTGTTTCCTCTTTTGCCGCTTCACATATCTCATCTGCAGCTTGGTCTCTAACATATTCTGCCAAGGGCATAAGTGGAAACCCAAGGGATATTGATACTGTTTCACCACCAGGGGAATATACTTCCAATTTATCTCCTATCTGACCTCTTGGACCCACCTCAGTAGCTCGTGCTCTTTTGCATTCTGTCCATGCCACTTCATCAAATAAAGAGCCATGAGTCGCTATTAACCCAGCATGATTTTCACGGATGTATTTCATTAATTTTTCCATCCCGTGGTCAGCTAAATCCCATTGGTCGAGCCAGACATTTGAAATTATAAGCACATCCGGCTCGAACAGTTTCAAAGCGTCTTCCATCTCTTCATGGTCAACTATAATGATATTATAGTTTTCAGCAATCATCTCCCACCAGTGGCGTTGAATTACATAGTTCTCGTATCTTTCCGCAGTATCCGCAATCTCCTCATATTTCTGCCATATACCCGCGGGAATTTCATATTTCGCACATTGTTCCACCTGTTTTTTGAAATGCAGAGCGTTCTCTTTGCATAACCACACCTTTAAGCTCGGGTCAATAACCATGACTTTCGTCTCACTTTCGTCATCGGTCACGAAATACATGCCAATTGGACTTTCAACAGCATTTCCATTGACATCTTCAGCTCTTACTTTGAACTCCACGAAGGTTCCCGCGGTTTGAGAAGGAATTTCAGAGATATATAATCCTAGATGTGGAATCTTCGCTTTCGGAAGTTCTACTCCAAGAGCGCTCTTTATCTCGGATAATGGGATCTCCTCAAATCTTGTCTCGATTTCTCTCCACTCACCTCCGTTTATTCGATATAAGAACAAGGCACTTTTTACTCCCACATTATCTATCACCAATGCCTCCGCTTTGTATTTCTCGTCATCGCCCACAACAAAATATTTTGGATGCAGTTCCTTTAGAATAACCAGCGGTGGAATTTCATCCGTGATAGAAGGTGTGGGTAGAGCTGGTATAGGAAGCGTTACTGGTGGTGATGTTATTATTAGTGGTGGGGAAGGAGTTGGAAATATAGTTATTGTAGGCGAAGGTGTAACAGTTGGCGTTGGTGGCACTGTTGGTGTAGGAACTGGTTCTATTCTTAAAGTAAACTCAGCAGCGGGTAGATAACCTGGCTTCTCAGCAATCAATACGACTGGTCCAGCCTCAGTGAAGGTATATTTCAATTGACCATTTGAATCTGTCTTACCAATCCCGATTCCATTTGCTGATACATCTGCACCTTCTACAAGCGTGCCATCAGCCGTTACTGTTATTGTTACTTCTTCACCCACAGTTGCAACATCGGGAGCGCTTATCTCAAGCTTTTTAGTTGGAAACTGAGCTGAAGTAAGCCCGGAACTCAGGCAAAGCAGAATGCAGAAGAGAGAAGCAATTACCACTGTCCTCATATTTGTCTCTTCCGTTCTTTCCGTATTGCAATAAAGGGTGCATTACCTGATTTTTACGAGGGAATATAAAAGCTTTTCGATTTTTGTGCTGTGTTGCATAACTATAAATATAGATGTTTTCCTATGGAATGAATTATGAGAAAAGAGCGTTGGGGGAAGAAATATGAAGATAAGCGAAACTGGAGAGAATACAATGAAAAACTTGT
>QMVO01000290.1 GCA_003661125.1 Methanosarcinales archaeon | reverse complement strand
TGAAAAAATTTCAGAGAGAGTTAGGTGGTATGCACAGAAAAGGGGATTCAAATACAATAAAGTCAATATTACCAATGCACAGAAAAGGTGGGGCTCCTGTTCTTCTAACAGAAATTTGAATTTTTCGTGGCGACTTGTTATGGCTCCTTTACCTGTGATAGATTACGTTGTTATTCATGAGCTTGTTCATCTTGAGGAGAGAAACCATACAAAGGCATTCTGGAACAGGGTTCTTCTCGGCAAGCCTGATTGATTCCTGAGAAGGGTCAATGACTATTAAAAGGAGGTCACAGCCAGCTTCAACACCTCTTCCGAAGTGCTCAATCCCTGCATCTGTATCAACAAGCGCAAATTCTCCTTTACGTAAATCGAGCATGCGCAAGAAATCCGCGGATAAAGCATTAAAAGGACATGCACAACCTTCGCCGAAATCTCGAATCTTGCCTATCGCGAGCAGACTTATCCCTCCTTTTTTGCTCATGTAATTCTCCGGTATGTCGCTCGCTCTTATCCCTTCCCCGAAAACACTGAATCTTTCCCCTTCTTCTTTCTTCGACTCCAACAGCTTTTCTGCAACTATTCTCTTACCGCCGAAGTGTAGAGCGAAATCCTTTGGAAGCTCCATTCCTAATTGGCTATGTAGTCCGAAGTTTGATTCGTCATTATCTACCACGATGACTTTGTATCCCCTCTTTTCAAGTTCTATTGCAAGCAGTGCTGTTACTGAACTCTTCCCACAGCCCCCTTTCCCACATATCAGGATTTTCATTTCTTATCCTTATCCTTTTTCCATTATCGCTTCATAGACCTCGGTGCCAATTTCATCAAACCCTTTGGCTTTCTCAGCCCAGCGCTTGAAATCCTGTGCATGCTCTTTGTTATGCTCAATCCAGTACACGAGCAATAAACTCAGTTTCTCCTTCTCTTCTCCCATTTTATACTAATCCATCTCAAAGACAGCACCTTGTGGGCATATTTCTATACAAGCTCTGCATCTCTCAGCGTCACTATAACACCTGTTATAATCTATTATCGCTTTTTCATTCACGATTTCAATTGCATTTGGCTCACAAACACTGATACATTCTCTACAACCTGTGCATCGTTCCTGCTCCACGACTGGCATTCCCATTTTGCCCTCATCTCATCACGCATATTTTCTTTTTACCAAAAGTCAAACTTTCTTTGTGAAAGAAAGTTTGTTGGTAAAGCTTTTCTTTCTTTAAAATCGAAAAATTTTTATAGTGAGAGATAGATAGTACAACAAAAGGCTATGATAATAGCCGAAATTACTGTTATTCCAATAGGAACAAAAACAGCAAGCGTGAGTAAATACGTGGCAAAAGCAGTGGATGCGCTGAAAAAATTGGGATTGAAACCAGAACTTACAGCTATGGGCACCATATTTGAAGCAGAGGAAATCTCAGTAATTTTAAAAGCGTTTGAAGCTGTGCATGAATCCGTTTTCGAGCAGGGTGCTGAAAGAGTTGTTACAACCCTGAGGATAGATGAGAGAAGGGATAAAGAGGGCTCGATAAAACAGAAGGTCCGCTCAGTCACATCTGCTCAAAATTCGATGGATTTTTGATCAGACACTCTTTGTCTATCCTCGCTTAGAGTAAATAAATTTCATAATAATTAACAGGATGTCATCACTTCCAGTTTACCCCCGGCAGTCTTTTTAATAGCTACTTTCAAAATGGCTTCCTCGCTTTCCGCTTCTAATATGTTCACGAAGTCGTAAGGACCGAAAAGAGCATACTGACTTAATATTTTCACTCCCATTCTCTCTATTTCTTCGTTTACTTCCTTTATCCGCTCTGGGCGGTATTTTACTACTTTTCTACCTTCTGCCGTAAGTTTTGATAACATCAAATATATACCCATTTTTCTTTACCTCCGTTTATTGCCTACTAATTTATTAATAGACGGGAAAGTTAAAAAAGCTAAAACTAAAAATAAAAAAGAGAAAGAAGAGCGGATTTTTTGTCCACTATTCTTCTCAGCCCATTTTTGCCTTCCAAAATTTTTCACATCTCCCGCGCAAAGGCAACCCAAGTTTCCGTTGTTGAGACATCCCTGCTCTGGTGGAGGAACTCTTCAATCACTTTCGGGTCTTCCGCCTCATAAATCCATACCGCGTCATACCTGCCCAGTGTATGATACACTTGCAGGAACTTGACACCTTTTGGCGGATTTTTAAGTATCTCGTCGCCGAATTTCCTCGCTTCTGCCACCATCCCTGGATTGACTCTCACGCACGTTATGAACAACATCCTTTTTTACACCCATATCTCTTAACAATTTAAGTATAATAAAGTTATGGTTCTTTTTTAATTTTGAAATTGGGATTTGGTTTTTTCAAGATGGAATTCTTGAGGTGTAACTTATAATGCCTTATATACTGTAATAAGAGCAAGAGCCACAACTAATATTCCAAGACCAATTTCCAACCAGATCGATTTTGTTTTTAATGAGACGGCACTTCCAACCCTTGCACCTACCATTGAACCTGTGAGCGCAAAAATTGCTGGCAACCAGATTATATCACCACGGGACCAGAATATTATTGCAGCGCCAATACATGTGAAAATCGTTACACATAAGGAGGTCGCAATTGCTCTATGGATATCGCACCCAGTGGCTTTTAAAAAAGCAGGAAAGAGAGAACCCGCACTTCCGCCGCGAATAGCCGCCATTAAGCTAAGAAAAAAAGAAGATGCGAAAGCACTCTTATGTGTAAGATTGATTTTATGAGCAAGTGCTGGCACAATTCTATCTAAAAATAGCCCTAATACTATTACAAGAGAAAGGGCAACAAAAATGACTGCTAAAATTAAAGGTGGGATTAAACCTGTGAGAAATGCGCCTATCAACGCTCCAAAAACACCTCCAACCCCTAAATAAATTACAATTTCTTTATCTATATTTTCCCTTTGGCTCACTGCGCCCACTAATGATGAGAAAGGCACAATAAATAGGTTGATTCCAAAAGCACTGAGTAGAGGCAAACCTGCGAGATTAAGTAAAGGTATCCTAACGGCACCGCCTCCGATTCCAAACATGCCACTCATAAATCCCGCGAAAAGACCTATACAGATATAAATGATGATTAATGTAATTTGAGGCATATATTCTATCAACATTTATATTACAGCATCTTAGTTAGTTCTCTATTTACAACTTTTTCTCTACCTTACACTCGCTTTCAAAGGAAT
>QMVO01000289.1 GCA_003661125.1 Methanosarcinales archaeon | reverse complement strand
TATCTGAGAATCAACCTCTGACCTGAATCCTCCTTGCTTTTTCAATATCCCTACAACCCTGAATTTGCTGCCATTTATCGTTATTCTGTCGTTAATGCCGATTTCATCGTCAAAGTAATCCTTAGCGATGCTATACCCGATTGTACATGTTTTGTGGTCGTTCTCTCTGACATATCTTCCTTCTTCCGGCTTCACCATCTCCCCGAACAGCGCACCTATATCGCTTGGGTCAACACCAACGATTTCCACCATGAACTTCTCGCCTTTATATTCTGTCTCGTACATCTCACTCATCATTGCCGCTGCTTCTTTCACACCTTTTATCCTTTCTACATCCGTCAAATCTCGCTCATCAAGGCTACCAAGTTCCATATAGGAGGTCTCAAAATCAAATCTCCCGGGCATTACCATTATCAGATCTGCCATCTCTGTTAGCTGTCCGGTTATTGACTCCTGCATCCCGTAGCCAACGGACATTAATGCAATTACGGCACCTATGCCCACCGTAATGCCCAGGATCGTGAGTGCCGAACGAGCTTTTCGCTCCTTTATATTCCGGTAAACCAACAGAAATACATCTTTCATTATTCGTATCTTACAGCCTCGACGGGACTCATTTTTGACGCCTTATGCGCGGGATAGAACCCTGATAGAACGCCCACAATCATCGCAACTGCCATGCCGCCAACCATCACGCCGGGTTTTACGACCACATCAAATTCAATTCCCAATGCAGTGCTTGCACCAAGACTGATGACTTTCGCTGCTACCGCGCCCAATACACACCCAACCACACCACCCACCAGACTCACCATACTCGATTCAATAAGAAATAAGGAGAGAACCTCACTGCTCTTTGCTCCTATCGCTTTCATCACGCCTATCTCATGCGTTCGCTCCATTACTGCCATTAACATCGTGTTCATGATGCCAATGGATGCGACAATAAGAGCAATTGCTGCTATACCCACCAAAACGCCACGAATAATATTAAAAACGGTTCCTAACTGCTCCAGGATGCTGCCCACAGTCATTGCATTGGCGAAATCATCGAGCCCGTGGTTATCATTTATCGCTTCTTTAATCTCCTCGGCTATCTCTTCCACTTCATCTATGTCATAGACCCGCACCATGATGTAACTTATCTCATCGGTTTGCAGGACTTCCTTTGCAGCACGCATCGTGAGGAAAATATGAGGATCCACGTCATTAGCATACAGCATGCCCCCTTTTTCAAATACTCCAAGTACAATGAATTTCTCACCATTTATTTCCAGTTTATCGTTCACATGTATGACCTCATCGAAGTAGTCATTGGCTACTCGGTCTCCGATGACGCACGCTTTATAATCATTCTCACGGAGCCATCGCCCTTCTTTGAGTCCAACCGGTTCCACATAGATGCTCGCCAGCTTTTCTGTTTCACCACCGATGATGAAAATGGGTACGTTTTCATTTCTATACTCTACTTCCGCCGAGTCGAACGTCATTGTCGAGATCTCTTTTACTCCTGCTATCCGTTGAAGGTCTTTTACATCTCTATCCGTAAAACTTCCCAGTTCCACATAGCTCCCGGGTGTTATTTTTGCTGGAAACACCGAGATGACATCAGCATACTCCGTCAATTCTCCTGTTATCGCCTCTTCCATTCCATAGCCGACACTCATCAAAGCGACAATCGCGGCTATACCCACCGCAATACCCAGCACGGTGAGTGTTGAACGAGCCTTTCTCTCTCGTATGCTTCGGATAGCCATAAGAAATTCTTCTATCATTTTATTATAATTACAAATCCATCTAAGTCGAGCTTTTTACCTTTTCTATCAGTATTTTCACATTCTTTACTCCGTCCTTTACCGTTTCAGTCTGGTACGCCAGAATAAACTCATCTCGCATTGCTCAATCAAGCACCTTTCCGTCTCGCATCCTCTTTATTCTATCTGCGCGAGCTGCAATCTCCGCATCGTGCGTCACCACGATTATCGTCTTTCCTTCGTGATTCAAACCTTCTAAAATGTCCATTATTACTTTCCCGGCAGCAGTATCAATATTCCCAGTCGGCTCGTCTCCAATAATAATTTCAGGGTCGTTTGAAAGTGCGCGTGCAATAGCTATTCGCTGCTGTTCTCCTCCACTCAATTCTGAAGGTTTGTGGTATATGCGGTCTCCAAGCCCGACCTTTGCAAGTAACTCCTCTGCTCTCCTCATTCGTATCTCGTGTCTCACACCAGCGAAGAACATAGGAAGCGCAACGTTTTCTAACGCATTTAACGTATGAATGAGATTAAACTGCTGGAATATGAATCCAATTTTCTCCCTTCTTATCTCTGCAAGCCCGTTTTCGCTTAGCTCACCCGTGTTTATACCATCTATGAAGACCGCACCGCGAGTTGGCTTATCCAAACAGCCGATCAGATTGAGCAATGTAGATTTGCCCGAGCCTGAAGGTCCTATGATAGCAATGAACTCTCCGTCTTTTATCTCCAAATTCACATCCCTCAGTGCTTGAACCTCCACTGCACCCAACCGATAAACCTTCGTTAGATTTTCTGTGCGGATCATTCTAATAATATTTCGCTCCGAGAGTTTATAAAGCTCACGGCGCCCGGATATTCACAATAATCTGGTCAATAATATAATCAACAATGACTCGCTTGAAAAGAACGGAAAAATATCGCAAAATTTATAAGGTCTGCTTATATATCTGACTTTCAACCAAAAGATGGGAAAAAGATTGGCTGAAGACAAGTGGGAGCCGAAGATATTGGCTTTTTGTTGTAACTGGTGTTCATATGCAGGTGCGGATGCAGCGGGGATGGAAAGGAGGCAGGTTCCTCCTACGATAAGGGTGATAAGGGTAATGTGCTCAGGTAGAATAGACCCTGCTTTCGTTTTGATGGCTCTTTTAGAGGGTGCGGATGCTGTTTTAGTTACCGGCTGCCACATAGGTGATTGCCATTATGTGAATGCGAATAACAAAACGAGGAACAGGTACGAATTTCTAAAGGAATTTGTGGACGAACTTGGGTTGGAGCCGGAGAGGCTTTGGCTGCGATGGATTTCGGCATCAGAAGGATCTCTTTTTGCAGAGATGGTTCGAGAAGTCACGGAGAAGGTAAAGGAGATAGGACCAAGTCCTCTGAGAAGAGAGTGGAAGAAGTAAAAAAATGTCGAGGTATTATCTTGCATGGGCTAAAGATGAAGGTATAAGGGAAAAAGGAGCTAATGGTGGATTTGTCACTGCCAC
>QMVO01000288.1 GCA_003661125.1 Methanosarcinales archaeon | reverse complement strand
ATCCTATTGATTTCGTCAGCCAAGCTGATTTCCTTGCACACCGTGGCTACTATGCCCAGGTGGTCAAGGTTCTTGCTGCTATAATCGAATGGGGTGAGTAGATTCACTGGCATCATATACGGTATACTTGTTGACGTAAGTGTTTGATATGAAATGTTTCCTATTTAAAGTTATGGTATGGAGCCAGTATAAAATTAAATTCTAAGGTAATTTATATTAGGATGTGCGGAATATAGGTTTAAAATGTTTAAATGCTGAATATAGGAAAAATAAGAAAGGAGATAAATATTAAAAGTTTCTTTCTTTTTTGTATTTTGCACAGGTATTTATTGCACACAGGATCAATAGCCATGTTCTTCATCTCCTTTCGTTCTTTCGTCCCTCTTCACGGGTGGCACATACCGCTTCAATAACAGCGAAAGAGTTACCACCGTTACAGAGCTCATAGCCATTGCAAATCCCGCAAGTTCTGGTCTAAAAGTAAATCCGAAGAATGGATATAGTATTCCTGCCGCAACAGGGATTAGTGCAGTATTATATGCAAAAGCCCAGAACAGGTTTTGCTTTATCCTCGACATCACTTTCTTACTCAATTGCACCGCCGCAACCGCATCCATAAGGTCGTCTTTTATAAGCACTATCTCACCGCTCTCTATCGCTACATCCGTCCCGCTGCCTATTGCAATGCCTACGTTCGCCTGTGCAAGTGCTGGAGCATCGTTAATGCCATCGCCTACGAAAGCAACCACTTCTCCTTTTTCTTGCAGTTTTTTCACTTCATCAGCTTTATCTTGCGGTAACACTTCTGCTAACACATTTTCAATCCCAATTTGCTTTGCGATTGCTTCTGCTGTTCTTGCGTTGTCACCAGTAATCATGACAACAGAAAACATCATGTTTTTGAATTCTTTCACTGCATCTTTTGTTCTTTCCTTTAAGGTGTCTGCGATCGCGATTATACCTCCTATTTCATTATCAAGAGCGATGAGTATCACCGTATTTCCTTCCTCTTCAAGGTGAGCTATCTTCTCCCCAACCTTTTGGTACGAAATATTTCTTTCACTGAAAAGGATTCTATTTCCAATAAGCACCTCTTTCCTCCCAACTTTTGCTGTTACTCCTTTTCCTCCAAAGGTATCAAAACCCTCGCTTGCCACAAGTTCAATACCTTCATCCTTCGCTTTTCTCACGATTGCCTCTGCGAGCGGATGATTCGAATTCTTCTCAACACTTGCCGCCAGCCTTAGCAACTCTCTATTCTCAATCCTACTACCGATTGTGATTATATCAGTAACTTCTGGTTTCCCCTTGGTAAGCGTTCCGGTTTTATCAAATACTATCGTTGTCAGTCTCTCAGAAATTTCAAGCGCGTCCCCCTTCTTAATGAGAACGCCAAGTTCTGCGCCGCGACCAATGCCTACCGTTACAGCAGTGGGGGTAGCAAGTCCAAGTGCGCAGGGGCATGCGATAACAAGGACAGAGATCAAGGCAATAAGGGCAAAAAGTAATGTATTACCAAGTATTAAATACCATATAGCAAAGGAAAGAATTGCAATGGTTAATACCGTTGGTATGAAATAACTCACCGCTTTGTCAGCAATTCTCTGAACAGGCGGTTTTGAGCCCTGAGCATCTTCCACAAGATTTATTATTTTAGATAGTGCTGTATCACTTCCTATTTTTGTTGCTCTGAATTTGATTACACTGTTCTTGTTCAGCGTTCCACCTACAACATCATCACCTCTCCTCTTAAGAACTGGAATAGGCTCTCCTGTAATCATTGACTCATCTACGTAGCTCTCACCATCAACGACTTCACCATCTACGGGGATTTGTTCTCCCGGTTTAACCACCACTATGTCCTCTACTTGAACATCCTCTATTGGTATTTCGATTTCGCGGTTATCACGAACAACAGTAGCACTTTTTGGCTGTAACCCCAACAGTTTTTTTATCGCTTCTGAGGTTTTCCCTTTTGCCCGTGCCTCCATGTACCGCCCTATGGTGAGAAACGAGGCTAGAATAATCGCGGTATCATAAAACAAAAATTCGCGTGAAAGTATAAACTCAAAGGTACCTAAAATGCTTGCTACAAATGCTACTCCTATACCCATGGAATACATTACATCCATGTTGAGATTCTTATTCTTAAAAGACCGATAGGCAGCACTGAATATCGGAAGGCTTACATAGACAAAAGCAGGAGCTGAGACGACCAGCATAAAATATGCCTTTGAAAAAGAATCGGCGACAGGAACATACATAAGAATCATTAAAGGGATGCCTACTGCAAACCCGACAATAAACCTATTGCGTTTTTCTCTTAAGTCTTTCTCCCTTGCGACTTTTTCTAAATCTTCTGTTTCCTCTCCTTCTTCCTCTCCCTCTACCCCGAGATATTGATAGCCCGCTTCTTCAATGGCTCTTTTCATCCCAGCCACTGTTGTCATTTTGGGATTGTAGGTGACATACGCCTTCTCGGCGTCGAGGTTAACAAGAACGTCACTGATTCCATCCAGTCTTTTGAAGGTGTCTTCAATTGTTTTCACGCACATGGCACAGGTCATTCCGCCGATTTTCAGCGTGACTTTTTCGTGTATTACCCCATATCCTGCATCCGTTACTGCTTTTTCTAAGTCTGTGAGTTTTACTTTTGTAGAGTCAAACTCAACGGTGACAGTTTCATTTCCGAGATTCACCTGCGCATTTGTAACACCATCCTGATTCAGTAGCGATTTTTCAATGGTTGTAGCGCATGCTGCGCACGTCATACCCGAAATCTTGAGTCCCGCCTTTTTGAGTTCTTCTGTCATCTCTGAAAAACATCTCAACCTACTTTATACCGATATACACATCCTGATTTATAAACATATTTCTTCATCCGTCCATTCTTCCTTTCGGAGTTATGCCCCTCTTCTTTCCTTTTTCGTGAACCCGTACATCTCGACATTCATCTCTTTGTGCCTTTTCCTTTTTCGGCACATGGTTAAGCCCTTACAGGGCTTGCGGTAAACCCTTACAGGGTTTTCGGGGTGGTGGGGTGGAACCCCACATGGGGCAGAGTCCCACAGCCCGTATCTCGTATAATTCCCTGATTGCTCCACTTTTGGCGCCAGTCCAGAATAACTAACCATACTCCTCAGATTGCTGAATCGCTCTATTTCTCCCAATTCGCTTAGTATTAGCAGTGCATTGTGGTATCCTATGCCGGGGATGCTCATCAGCCACTTCGCTTCATCCGTTATCT
>QMVO01000287.1 GCA_003661125.1 Methanosarcinales archaeon | reverse complement strand
GGATAGAGAAAGGTGGCACACTGGACGAGCTTGCTGCGGAGTTTGGTATGAGGAAATCCGTGCTCGTGGCGAGGATAGAGTTCATGGTTCGTGCGGGCTATCTGTGCGAAATCAAATCAGGACATGGATGTGAAGGATGCCCGAAGAGTAAAACGTGCAGTGTGCCCGTGCCTGGCGGTGGGAGAGGGGGGGTGAGGATGTATATGCTGACAGAAAAGGGTAGAGAATATATAGAGGGTGTCAGGAGGGATAAACGGTTCAACGACTGACGACTGACTGATGCGGATAGCAATAGCAAATAAAGAATATTAGGGAACATTTTTTATGTGCCGACATATTTATAGATTAGTTAGGGCAACCTAAATAAATGTGGCGGCGTGATATGAATGGGCGAAAGGAGAAGGGAAAGTTATTTTTTATGCGACTCGAGAGAGATAAATGTTTTATAGTGAGTTTTGCAACGTTAGCCTGCATCATTTTATCTCTTTATGTTTGCTTCACCACGGGTAAAGAAACGGTTTATACACATTTTTTTTATATTCCCATTCTTTTGGCGGCAGTGTGGTATTATAAAAAAGCAATTTACGTCGCACTATTTCTCAGTGCAGTTCATATTCTTGTAACATACGCCGTCTCCGGTTTTACCATTGGACCTTACATTAGAACGGCGATTTTTTTGCTGATGGCGTATGTTATCGGACAGATTAGCGAACTCAGGGCTAAAGGGAAGAAGGAATTGGAGAAAGAGGAGAGATTCTCGAGAAATATAATAACTACAATACCCGATTCTTTACTCGTTCTCGACAGCGATTTGAGAATAAAGAGTGCAAATCGCACTTTTTATGAGACATTTCAAATGAAGCCTGAAAAGGTGATAGGTGGCAGCATAGGCGAGATATTGAAAGATAAAGAAGGAAAACTGAATAGCGAGTTGAAAAAACTATTTGGAACTGCTCTTACGTTAAACAACTTTGAGTTGCCCTATCAGATACAAGGGCAGGGTGAAAGGATATTCAACGTCAGGGCGAGAGAAATATTTATTTCACCGGAAGAAGGAATGGGCGAATTGGTGGTGATACAGGACATCACCGAGCGAAAGAAAGCAGAGGAAAGGATTCAAAGGCTAAACGAAGAATTAGAACAAAAAGTAGCAGAAAGAACAAAAGAACTCGAAGCACGGAACTCCGAACTGGAACAATTTGCATACACGGTCTCTCACGACCTCAGGTCGCCCCTCATTACCGTGCGGGGCTTTGTTGAGATTCTCAGAGACGATTTGGAGCGGGAAAAGAAAGAGGAAGTGGAAAAGGATCTGAAGTATATAGAAACCGCCGTTGCAAAGATGGACCGCCTTTTGAACGACACGCTGCAACTCTCATGTATTGGTCGTTTTGTCAATCCACCGGAAGATGTCTCATTTGGAGAACTTGCTCAGGAAGCCTTGAACATAACGACAGGAGAACTCAAATCAAGCGGAGTGGAAGTATCGGTATCCGATGACTTTCCTGTTGTTCATGTGGACCGGATGCGGATAGTGGAATTACTGGTTAATCTCATCGGAAACAGCATCAAATACCGCGGTGAACAGCCGCACCCAAAGATAGAGATAGGACATCGCAGGAATGACAGTGAGACCGCGTTCTTTGTTAAAGACAATGGTATGGGAATCCCAGAAAGTCAGCACGAGAAAGTATTCGGGCTGTTTTATCAGGTGAATAAAGATAGCGAGGGCACAGGTGCGGGTCTGGCTATCGTGAAAAAGATAGTGGAGATACATGGGGGTCGCATCTGGATAGAATCGGAAGAAGGGAAAGGATGCACCGTTTATTTTACCTTGCCCGTTGTTAAGGAAGGGAAGGGGAATGAATAACAAGCCAGGGGTGATCTTGCTTGTGGAAGACGATGAAGGGCACGCAATGACGACTGACTGATGCGGATAGCAAATAAAGAATAAGGGGGGAGTAAATATGAATATGAATATGCAGTTGACGCAAGTTTTATTGTTTTGGGTGTATTTATTTTACGGAGATATGGATGTGAGTCCGCACTCGTGGGACGGGGTTACCGAGAGATATGATTTGAAAAATCCGTTAAAGCGGCTATGGAGCAGGGATGAGGTGTGTGTTGAGCTGTTTGACGAGCATTTGCCTGGATGCAAGAAGATACTGGAAAGGAAATGATACGGGCTACTAAACGAAATGGAAAGATTATTGTTGTGGGGGTGGATAGAACGGATAATTCGAGGTATAAATCGGGAGTGCGCTGGAGGATAAAGTACCATGTCTGTAAGATGTTGAGTTTCCTAACGAGAGAAAGAAGTAGGAAACATAGAAACGCTTGGAATGCAATTAAAGAAGCTGTAAAAGTCAATCCAGAGATTAATAGCGAATATTTATCTGATTTGATGGAGAAAAACGGGTGTATGATATATCATGTGGACAAAAGAGTAAAAGAAAAAACAACGGGGATTTTGGGGCGGTTCTGTAATTTAATGCCACCTTATTTCTTGATGGCGGGAGAGAAATACATTGTGTCTTTAAGTGAAGGAGGTGAAATATGACTGAAGTAGTAACTGAAAATACGACAGGCATTGCTAAAAGTGGTGCAGTCGAGAAGGCGGTAGAGGCTGATTTCAAAAGATGAAGGAACTGTTAATCGCATCGGTAGCGTTTGCATTGTTTATTCTGTGTCCGAGAATGGCGGGTATGACGAAAGTCATATCAGATGCAAGCAATGTAAGCCTTGTCAAGGTTGTAGTAGTCGGAACAATTGTTTCGCTTCCGCTGATAATAGCCATGGCACTCATATTTGCGAGATACGGACTTGTTGCGGCTCTGGCGTTTTGTGTAATTACCGATTTCGCTGCGGCATTTGCAATGCATGAGATAAGCATGAAGGCGGGAGTGGAAACACTCATAATCGCATTGTTCGTGCTTTTAGGTGTTAAAGTTGCTTCAATGCTCTCGGGCTGGCATGGGTGAGTTGAATGGAAGAACTGAACTGGCGCGAAGTCTGGGAAGAGAAGCAAAAGCAAAGAATGAGACCCCTGAAGATAACATACGATAAGGATTTTCGTGCCAAATTCGCCGAAGACTACTCTGCGCAGGCTAAATACAATGAATACGGAAGGAAAGCAGTAGGTTTATTGAGTGAGATACTGGATGACGACTTTGAAGTTCTGGAAATAGGTGCCGGACCCGGAACATTGACTATACCGTTAGCCATGAGGGTAAAAAGGGTGGTAGCTATTG
>QMVO01000286.1 GCA_003661125.1 Methanosarcinales archaeon | reverse complement strand
CTGGATATTATCAAAGTAAGGAGGATCTGTAATAACAGCATCCACGGATTTATCGGGGATAAAGGATAAATCCTCTGCAGTATCACACCGTAGCAAGGCTGCATCATTAAATTTAAGTTCGTCAAAGCTTTGTACGAGTTTCCCCTCAATACGTTCGTTACCAGTACGCTTGCTAAAGCGCTTATTACCTTTTTTTAACAACCGTTCATAAGGTTTCTTACAATATACTTTGGCACGTCGTACTTTTTCGAAGCATTTAATGAATGTACCTCGCCCGTACTCGGTGCCCCAAATATTGTTTTCAGTCGGTCGTTCAATGGGATGGTAAGCATGCAACCCAAAGAACAGAGAAATTTTATGCCACTGGATTTCATATTTGCAAAACATATTGTTGGCATCCAGACAATCGGAAAAAGCGATAAGCATTAGTTCCCGAATATTGGTATCAGGAATTTTTAGTATTTCTTCCAAAAGCCGAGATAAACATAATAACTGACGCTCATTGAACATATCTTGGAAATGGGTATAACCGTGATTTACAGGACGAGGATCGCTTCTGCCTTCCGTTGGGATTTTTTGATGAGGAATGAGTAAGTGATCTTTACAGCCATGATATTCCCTTTTTGCTTTCTCCCACAATCCAATGTCGTCCAGATCCACCCGTTTAAAAAACCTTCCACAGATTGGGCAGTAACCTTCTAAAGCATGTAATTCTGTCTCTAACCTCCCATTTTCATTTATAGCTTCCAAAATTCGCTGCTCTGTATTGCATTCAGGACAACGGAATATGCCTCTACCAGATATCCCTTTACGTGGGTCGAACATTTCACCACAATCTTGACATTTTGTCTTTGGGTTATACCCTTTTGTCTCAATAACTTGTAAGCACTGAGGGCATAAGACAACATTAATGTGGTCCCTTCGGGATAGTTCATAGTTTGGGAACAACCTAACTTTGGCGCCGCAAGATTTACATTTTGCAACTTTCACCCAGAAAAAATACATAACTTCTGCGGAATGACCTTTAGGACATTTTGTACGATAATATTGTCTGATATAATTGCCTGCCGTCTTTTCAAGATCATGAAAAGCATTGTCTAAATCACTCAAATCAACAGCTTCAATCTCTTTCTTCGTTGTAAACCAAGCTACAGGGTTAATATCAATCCCAATTACTTTACAGCCCAGCCGAAGTGCCTCAACAATAGTTGTTCCACCACCCATGAATGGATCAAGCACTATAGACCCATTAAGGTTTGCACTATTACAGAACTTATACCAAATTTCATTATCTGATTCCTTCTCATCGCTAAAAGCAGTTAGAGTTATCATACGAAACACGCTACCCAGACGCCGTGCCCACCACTTGTGCATCTGGTAAACAGGTTTTTTGGCATTTCCTTCTGCCATTGCCGCAGGATTGAGATATTCAACCGGAAAACTTTTTTCAATGAATTTCATATTATTACCTCACGAGTTATCTTCTAGTAGTTTCTCCCACATTGTCTTTCCGCTTCTTCCATACTTCTTTTCAAATTCTTTATTCAATTCGGCTATTTTCTTCTCAATAACTTCAGAAAGCGACTCTCCTTTAGGATCCTTAAATGTTCTCCCAACTTCAGCAGCGATTTCATAAATCTCCTCCAGACATTGAGGATCATCCGAAATAAATTCCCAGAATTCTCTTCCAGAAATCCAGTCAACTCCGCCTTCTTCTTGCACATATTTTCTCACAATACTGCTGACTTGTGCCTTGCTACCATAGCACATGCCGTAAAGGACAACTGAACCACGATTGCGTCTTTGGGCAGAGCGCAAAAGTTGAGCTATTCTTACTCCTAAATCCTTTGGAATTGTATTTGGACCACTCTTGACTTGAATATGGTGATGTCTCCCCTTCTTAGTTTTCAGAATATCGGCTCCCTCAACCCCAGTACCCTCAGAGAAGACTTTAGCAGCATCCTGTAAAGTGATGCCAAATGATGTGACTGTTCCTCTTTCAAGCCTTTGGCTAATGAGCCATCTCACAATTGCTTCTGAATTATCAAGACCTAATTCATGTGAAAGAATTCTAATAAGAAATGGATTGATATCTAAATCACTCAGTTTTAATCTTCGGACAGTCTTGACACGATTTAACAAGAATTTCCTGAAGATTTGCCCTATTTGCTTACGCTTTTCAACATCAATTGGCATGTTTTTGCCTCCTTGTATTCATAGCCGTCGTTTCGCCTAACTTTCTGCGGATAAAAGAAGTTGCCGCAGGCAATTTTGGGAAATCTTTGATTTCCCTTTTATCCGCTGTTAAGTGACCGAGCGGAGCGAGGCAAGGCACGAAGTGCCGCAGAGTCGGGCGGAGCGATATTGTCATTTTCTACACCTTTTTTAATTCTCTTGCTCTATATTCTGCTTTTGCCTCCCTTTCCTTGAGTATTTTCTCTATCCAATGAACGGCATTCAAATAATGTGCTGTTATTCCGATCCCCCAACCTATAAGAGGGTAAAAGAACCAGATGGCATCAGGAGAATATAAGAAGTTAATGACTATTAGCATAACGTTAACCAACACGTATACTGCCAGATGAATTAGAAAACCTCTTTTCTCCTCCTCAGCTCTTATTTCTCTATAAGCTCTTTTAAATTCCTCTAATGAAATTTCTTCTGCCATATTTGCTTACCTCTTTTTTACTCCTTATTCATATATTCAATATGACACATTCCTCTTTTTAATTATATTCTTTTCAAGCTATTGCTCCGCCCGATTTCACTTAACGTTCCGAGTGTATCTGAAGTCCAGCTTTGCTGGATTTGAGCGTAGTGCCGAAGGCACGTAGCCAGATACGCACTGTTATATGCTCCCGATAGGGACGAGCGACCGAAGGGAGCGAAGAGGCGTGAACGAAGACTATTGATACTATGGACCATTGTTTTCAACCACTCCAAAAGAAGTAATTTCCTTTTGCTTGTTCATCAAATTTTTAAGGCTTCTTATTGTAGATATAACTTCAAGGTATCTATTCACCTTTTATAACTTAATTTGCTGAGGATATATTCCTTTCCATAGCGGAAGAAGTCTTTTTTCTGGATTTTCATCGTTCCCATAACGCTCATCATGATATCCCTGTTTTTAGCACCCTTTTTGGTCCTGAGGCATCCCCATATTTTCCTTTGTAGCACACCCGGTCGTAAAGCACGTTCAGCGACATTGTTCGTAGGGTCTACACCAGGAATGAGTATGAAAGTGAACAGTTCATCCT
>QMVO01000285.1 GCA_003661125.1 Methanosarcinales archaeon | reverse complement strand
TGTGCGTGCTCGCTTTGCTCCTCCTCTTGAAATCAGATTGCTTCAAAAAACCTCTCATAACTGCTCTTTTCGGCATAACATTCGGTCTCTGTGAACTTACGAAATGGTCAGCTTTTGTTTTCATCTTGCCTGCGATATTTGCGATATTTATGATTGAATTTGGAAAGATTAGGAGTGTTTGTGCGCAATGCGGTAAAAAGCTTGGCGAGAAATTTTTCGTTGAGGGTTTATATAGATTCTGTTCAAAGCGATGTGCGAAGATTTTTGCTAAAAATCCGAGACCGATTGTATCAATTATATCAAGCACGCAAATCACGAATATTATCATCGCTCTCGCACTCGCAATTGTCGTTCTGGGATGGTGGTATATTCCGAATTGGGAAGAAGTGAGCATACGCTTAAAATACTTCTCTACGATAAGAGGTGTCAGTGAGGGAGACCCTACGATATTTACGCTTGAAGGCTGGCTTTATTACATAAAGGCGCTGGATGTGAGTATGGGGCTCTTATTTTTCGTGCTTGCCCTATCTTCACTAATCTTCTTACTGAAGAGAAAAGATAAAAGAGCAGTGTTCTTTTTCATTTCCGTTATCATACCTTACCTTATATTAACCGCAATGAGTAATAAAGGTAATAGATATATCTTGCCCGTTTTGCCAGTTCTTGCAGTCTCTACTGCTATCTTTTTGAGAGAGCTTCCTCATGCTTTTCGCAGAGTGGAAGGGAAAAAGTTACAGAGGTTTCTAATGGCAGTGATTCTTTTTGTGGGCATGATGCAGTTGCTCACGGTCACTGTGGGCTTTCCTAAAATTGAGAATTCCCTGCTTTATCCCAAACCTGTTGCTCCTGATACAGCAGATTGGAAGATTGACGAACTTCTTTCTGCAATAAATCAAAATGGTGGCGGTGCGGTTGTCGTTCTTCCAGACCATCCTTACTTGAATGGACAATCATTAAACTTCTATCGGTTGAAAAATGGCTACAATTTCCCCGTTTTCAACGGCGTTTATATCGGATATGAAACAGTGAAGGCAAATTTTGACAGAATAAAATACTTTGTGCTAATCGAGCCAAGGGAGCATGAAAGTGGAGTATTCGGTGAAGAAGAGGCAAGACTATATCAATTATTCTATGAAAGACAGCGGAACTTTGAAAGAATTGCGCAGTTCTCTCTCCCGGATAATACCTCTCTTCTATTGTATGAGCGTAATAAATGAGAGGATAAGGGAATGGAAAATAAGATGAGGGGTAAAATTGATGTTAGGGATATAGAGAAGGTATTAAAAGGATTTAAAGAGATAGAATTTGCTTACTGCTTCGGTTCTTTCCTCGAGAAAGAAACGTTAATGACATAGATATAGCTCTATATATTAGAGATAAGACCATACGAGGGTTTGAAGCTCTCTTTAAAGGTGGAGAGGGAGTTGGAAAGGGTGATAAAGCCGAGAAAGAGTATAGATGTAAAGATTCTTACTCACGCACCAATAGCATTTCAATATGAAAAAAGATACTTATGAATAAAAAGAAGAAGATTAAGTTTACTTTGCATGCGGAAGACAAGCTCAAACGCCTTATGAGGATAGGAGTTACGAAGGAGAAGATTTTGGAAATCATTGAAAAACCTGAAAAAGTTGTCAATGGATACTCTGGACGCAGGATAGCACCAGGTTTATTGGGTGAAGATTTAATATTAAGGTATATGAAGAAAGAGAGGGGGAAATTATGGTAGTTACTGTATATCCTGGCGAAAGGAGGAGATATGAATGAGGATAAGGTATGATAGGGAAGGAGACACATTAGATATACTCTTGGAAGATAGGCAGATACATCATGCGGAAGAACATGGGAGGATAATAGTGAATTATGATGAAAAGGGGAAAATAGTTGAGATAGAGATACTAAATGCCAGCAAATTACTTGGAGGGTTCTTAGCTGCTGAAATTCTGAAAGCTCCTAAAAGGGAAATAGTTGAAATTGTATAAATCCAATTTCATACACTCCCCAAACATGCATGAAGCGCACAGGATGTTTGCAGAAGCCCTTTACTCCCCTTCGGGTCAAAGCCCTTGGGGAAAGATGCTTCGTGGAAGCGGTAGAAAGAGATTTTTGAGCTTGCTTACCCGAAAACTAAAAGGTTTCAGGAAATTTGTAGAGGCATTCAAAAGAGCGAAGGGGTATCCCGATTATCCTGTTTACGTGCTTGAAGGTGGGATGCCTATGTTTCCAGTCTATTTTAAGAAGAGGAAAAGGAAAGATATAAATTATAAATATCCATATATGCATAAAGTTAGAGAGTGATGATAAGATGGAGTTTGAGGCGCTGGAAAGAAATGATCCGAGGGAGTTGATAATAGGAATAGAAAAGGGTAAATTTGTGGAAGAGATGAAACTTTTCACGGCGATGAAACTGTACGAAATGAACGCCTTATCTTTGGGAAAGGCGGCGGAATTGGCGGGGAAAAATAAAGAAGAATTTATGGAAGCGTTATCAGAGCATGGAATAGAGGTGGTAAGGTATTCAAAAGAGGAACTAAATGAGGAGATAAAATTTTTGAAGGGAATAAAAGGGATTAAATGAAAATAGTATCTAATTCCTCTCCTTTAATCGCACTTGCAAAAATTAGGAAGCTGGATATATTGAGAAAAGACGTTGTTATCCCAAAGGCGGTTTTTGACGAAATAACCAAATCTAAGAAAGAATATGCGAAGGAATTGTATGAATGGGGCAAAGATAGGGTTGCCGAGGTGAAGAACAGGAAAGCAGTTGAATATTTGGAGATGATAGTGGACAAAGGAGAAGCGGAAATGATTACATTAGCCGAAGAGATGAATGCAGAAGTTGTGTTAATTGATGACTTAAAAGCAAGAAAAATAGCAAAACTTAGAGGATTAAACGTTATTGGAACGATAGGTGTTCTGTTAGATGCAAAGGAGAAGGGGGTCATAAAGGAATTGAAGCCTTTGTTGGACGAGCTAATAGAAAAGGGAATTAGGATACGCAGAGAACTTTATGACCATGCCTTGGAGTTGGCTAACGAAAAATGAAAATAGTCCACTGGAACATCTCTAAAAAATCGCATCCTATGTATGCACTGCGGAAGTATGAGGATGCGTTGTTCAGTCATATAAAGGAATTGAGGCAAGAATGGGATATAGGAAGGATATGGCGAAGTGATGGAAAGATTCTCGGGAGCACCGTCTTCTCATGGTTTTTTTATAAAAGCAACAATGCGGATATAGTGCATGCAACTTCGCAGACCGT
>QMVO01000284.1 GCA_003661125.1 Methanosarcinales archaeon | reverse complement strand
TCTTTGGAGGAGTTTAGAGAGCAGATAAAAGGGATTCTTCTCTTCAAACAATAATCATCTGTTGTGTATTTTGTGGATGGGAAAACATCCTATAAACTCCATTTCGCCATTATTCGCAGCAGTTGCGCCAGAATCCGAACCCGATGGGAACTCCCTTTTAGCTACCCGGTACTGCCTCTTTGCCCTGCTCCCTTTTCTCAGTAATATACCCTTTGAATGCATACTTGCTAAATATGTAGATATTGTGCTAAGTCCTATGGTTTCTCCCTTCGCTTCTTCATATAGTCTCTTTAACTGTGAAGAGGTGAACCAATCTTGTGGTCGCTGTTCATCAAATTGCAAAAAAAACGCCAATCTGTCCTTTATCGGGAGGTCCTCTCCGTCAATATCATAAGGGTTATCAATCAGTGGCGAAGGAATTTCTTCCTCCAAAAACTTAACTATACGTTCTATCATCGAAGGTTTAAAGGCTTCGTTTGTTAAATCGCCCTCACGAGCAAAGATGGTTTTTATATCTTCTCCTCCAGGCACTTCCACCTGCACTTTCACTTCTACCTGAACCTTCACCGCCATCTTATACCTTCACTCTTTTCACTTTTTCTGTGAATAAATGAAATTAGTTCAATGGTATATATAAAGGGTGTGCAAAAATAAAGAAGAAACGCCATTATTTCCACTGGAGAGAACCATGAATAAATGAAATAAAAAGTTTATGCATAAAGGATAAAATAATTCTCAAAGAGCAGGGGAGGAAGCGAAATTGGCAGCAAAGAAAGATTATTACGAGATCTTAGGCGTGGATAAAGGGGCATCAAAGGAAGAAATAAAGCGTGCTTATCGCAGATTAGCGAAAAAATATCATCCCGATCTTAACAAGAATAACCCAAAAGAAGCAGAACAGAGGTTTAAAGAGATATCTGAGGCTTATGAGGTGTTGTCAGACCCTCAGAAGCGCGCAAATTACGATAGACTCGGGCATGCAGGTGTTGACTTTGGTCCTGGTGGATTCGACTGGGCACATTTCACCAGGTTCGGTGACGTAGAGGACATCTTCGGTGATGTATTCAGGGACTTTTTTGGGGGGAACTTTGGATTTGGTAGGACAGGAGGCAGGTCAATATTCGAGGACCTCTTTGAAGGGGGGTACGCCAGAGCGGAGGAGAGATACAGACCAGGACCAGAAAGAGGAAGTGACATCAGGTACGACCTTGAAATAGATCTCGAGGAAGCAGCGAAGGGACTGGAGAAGGAATTAAACATTTCTAAGGAAGAGAGCTGCCCTTCCTGTCGGGGAACGGGCGCGAGTTCGGGAAGGTTAATAACCTGCTCCACATGCGAAGGAACCGGTCAAATAAGGAATGTGCAAAGGCAGGGCTTTGCTCAATTCATTTCTATCTCTACTTGCCCTCGATGTGGTGGTAGGGGAAAAGTCGTTGAGAAGCCCTGCGAGAATTGCAAAGGAACGGGGAAAATCAGCGTGAACAAGCGAATATCTGTGAGAATTCCCCCGGGTGTGGATAGCGGAAGCAGATTAAGGATTGCAGGTGAAGGTAGCGCAGGGCAAATGGGTGGACCGTCAGGCGATTTGTATGTCGTAGTACATGTAAGAGAGCATGAATTCTTTAAAAGGCAGGGGAAGGACCTGTTTTGCGAAATTCCCGTTCGCTTTGCACAAGCAGCGCTTGGTGATGAGATAGCGGTGAGGACGATAGATGGTGACGTTGCAAGGATGAAAATGCCTGCCGGCACGCAGTCAGGCACGGTTTTCCGGCTGAAGAACCGAGGGATGCCGGACTTAAAGGGCTATGGCAGGGGCAACATGCTGGTAAGAGTAAAGGTTGTGACGCCAACAAAACTAAGTAAAAGGCAGAAGGAATTGTTACGTGAATTTGACAAGGAGGAAGACCAGGGACAAGGAGAAGGGCAAAAGACAGGTTCTTTTTGGTGGAACAAAAAAAGCAAAAGCAAAGGTAAAGTTCAAATACAAAACATCCAATGAAAGAGATGAGGAGTGAAGGAGATGGAAAAACAAACTAGAACACCTATTCTCTCTGTACTGGGGCACATAGATCATGGCAAGACCACCTTACTCGATAACATAAGGGGCACCGCAATAGCAGCGAAGGAGGCGGGACGGGTGACTCAGCATATAGGAGCAACGGAAATTCCTATCGATACAATAAAAAAGATTTGTGAACCACTAAAAAGGGACTGGACGGGAATAGAAGTTCCTGGTTTGCTTTTCATTGACACTCCCGGACATCATGCTTTTGCAAGCTTGAGGAAAAGAGGAGGCGCTTTAGCTGATGTCGCTGTTGTGGTGGTGGACGTGCTGGAGGGATTTCAGCCCCAGACTTACGAATCACTAAATATATTAAGGTTATTAAAAACGCCTTTTGTCATTGCATTGAACAAAATAGACCGTATAAAGGGCTGGAATTCAAAATCCATACCCTTCTGTATTAATTATAAAGACCAGCCGGAATATGCGCAGGAATCATTGGATGCGCGGATCTATGAAATTGTGGGCGACCTGTATGATAAAGGATTCTCGGCTGACAGGTATGACCGGATACAGGATTTCTCGAGAACTGTGTGCATTGTACCCGTGTGTGCGAAGAGCGGAGAAGGAATTGCGGATTTATTACTTGTTTTAATAGGATTATCGCAGAAGTTCTTTGAAAGAACCCTGCGTATTCATTTAGAAGAGGCTGGTGTGGGTACGATATTAGAAAAGAAAGAGGAAAGAGGTCTTGGAACAACAATTGACGTGATATTATACGATGGGCAGCTCAGCGTAGGTGATACACTCGTGGTGGGGAGTACAGAGGAGGAACCAATAGTAACAAGGGTGAAAGCGTTGTTAAAACCAAGGGCTTTGCAAGAGATAAGGACAGAGCAGAGATTTAAGCGAGTAAGAAGAGTGAATGCTGCTTCTGGTGTGAAAATAGTAGCTCCGGGGCTAGAAAATGCGCTTCCCGGTTCACGGGTGAGGGTATCCAAGCAGGGGAAAGACGAGCTTGAGCGCGTGATAAAGGAGATAAAGGGCGAGATAGAGGAGATGAAGATGGAGACGAGTCCGGAAGGAATAATCATAAAGGCTGATACAATGGGCTCACTGGAAGCGCTTGCTTTGGAGCTGAAAGGCGAAGGAATAGAGAAAATAAAAAAGGCAGAAGTTGGAAGTATTTCTAAGAGGGACATAATAGACGCTACCACGGTTAAGGATCGTTATTTGAGTGTTATTTTGGGCTTTAACGTTGATTTACT
>QMVO01000283.1 GCA_003661125.1 Methanosarcinales archaeon | reverse complement strand
TTGTAGATCAAAATCCACTTTTTTAGGACTTCTCCAGCTACAGGTCTTATATTCATTCAGTGCCTTTTTTAAAATTTTTAAATGTTCGTTGGTCCGTCTTGTAGCTGCCAAATGTACGAGTTCGCATTCGATTGCTTTGCGGGCTTCAAGAAGGTCGCGAACTTCTTGTTCTTTGCAGAAAACCAGGTATTTTACCGAATTAGATATTACCGAAATATTTATGTTCTCGGAGATGAAATTCCCTCTTCCCCATCTTCTTTCTACTACTCCGAGCAACGAAAGAGCACTTATGGCCTCTCTTACGACGGATCTACTGACGGCAAAAATCTCGGAAAGTTTTCTTTCAGGAGGCAGAGGGGCTCCTGGTAAAAGCTCACCGTGAGCGATGGCGTTTATTATTTGATTAACAACATCCAGGAAACTGGTTGATCTTTCAACTTTGGAAAACAACGTTGTCGCCTCCAAACTCGTGTTCAAACAAAAGTATACTATCACATCTAACTTGCGGAAAGAACTGGCGTGAGTTCCGGTACTCCCAACACTTGAGCCACGTGGGGACACTTGGAAGTCAGAAGGAAGAAGACCTTTTCGGAGGTTTCGTAGAGACCCTCCAAGTTTCCTTGGCCTTTGGAGATCACCACGCTGGCTCTTTGGAAGATTTTTCGGAATTCTTCGGAGCTTTCTTCGAGTATAACTCCAGGGTAAACCGAACCGGAATCGATGATCTTAGCAAAATTGTGCACTCCCGAAGCGATCGCATCTCGGTAGGTCACATCGTTGATGATAGGAACGTGTCTCACAGCGTAGTAAACATCACAACCCATCTCTCCCAACTGATGCAACGTGATGGTGTCGATAACGCTTTCTCCTGCGTTATCTCCCACAAAGAGTACGACGCGTCCTCTTTCCAAACGTTGTAAGAACTCTGAATAAGCGGGGGCATGAAACCGCTGTTTGAGTACCGTTGTGAGACGCTCACGAATCTTCTCAGGTGAGGTATCACGCTGACCGAAATCTATGGCGTTTCCCGCTGCGCTGATATGAAGTGCTTCGAAAAGCGGGTCGTCAGCGTTTTCAACGCGGTGTTTTAGTTCGACGATAAAGGTTTTGGCGAGCTCTATTGAGTAATCCTTGTGATCTTTGAAAGGATCGGAGTAGCCGCGGTCTTCCAAAACATCGTACATCACGCGTGTCAAATGCAAAGGGGACGTTCGATCCGATACGCTCGACATGGCTTTCATGCTTTGCATCAGAAACTCCCAGGCATCTTTCTCCTTCATCTTGAGGATCTCGGTTATTCGATAAGCCTGGTTGAAGACGCAGTCAAGACATCGAGGGACAGCGTGAATCACGACAACGCACCTCTCCAGCGTTCAGACCTTTCTGAACTTCCGCAGGATCAACCGCAGAATGGGCCACGAGATCTCTTTCTTCGATTTGGTCTTTCCCACCAAAATCCGTTCGCTGTTGTATATCCGAGTTGCCAGTGCCACAAAGCCTACCGAAAAAGCGGCCGAGTACAGGATGCCCAGAATCACGAGACTTTGATTGTTGAGCATGAGTTCCTTCATGGCGATCATGGGATGCGTAAAAGGTATTAAAAAGACAAGCACTTTGAGCGCAAAGGGAAGGGTGACGTAGTCTTTGAACATGGTGAGGAGCATGGGAACAATCCCCAGCATGGTGACCGGGAAGGCGAGCCCTTGGGAACTGCGGTAGTCCTTTGCGAAACTTGCCAACACCACAAATAACGAGAGTCCAGCCATCAGCGCGAAGAATAGCGAGAGACCGAAAAGAGCGTAGTCCATACCACCCAAAGAAAGCATCTGTTTCATCTCGTCAGGAATCTGGAAAGAGAAGGGACGCATGTAGAAAACCATGCCCACCATGTATATACTTGCCAAAATTAGCCCAGTTACCGCACTGGCCACTATCTTGCTCAGCACTATGTGATTCCTGCTCACGGGAAGAGTTAAAAGGGTTTCAAGAGTTCTGTTTTCCTTCTCCATGCCCATGGAAGAGATCACAGTCATGCCTGACATCATGATGAGCATCAAAACGAGTACGGGAATCATGGAGGAGCGTGACTGGATCGTGCCTATCACAAGAGAAGGCGGTCCCTGGACCCTTAAATTACGAATCGTTGTTTCTTCCTTCAATTGGAACGGATCGAGCAGGACATCTGGGTCTATACCTCTGTAACCTCCTTGTAGGAGCGATTGGGTGATCGCTCTTTTCAATGCTTCAAGCTGCTGATATAAAGCGCTATGTCCAGAGTTGTCCATTAACCCGGTTCCTTTGGCTATCCAAATGACTTCCAGCTGCTCTTTTATACCAGAAAGGATCGATGTGCTGAAATTCCGGGGTATCACGATGAGCGCAATCCCTTTCGAAGCTTCCAAGGTTCTCATCGCTTGATCTTTGCTATCACCGGTGTATACTATCTTGGCTGACTTTTGAAAGAATTCGTCTACAAATTGGCCGAGTTGACTGTTGTCTTTGTTGATAAGTGCGATTGTTGGTGTTTTTGGCACACTCTTTTCTGCGCTTCCTATGGCCTGGCCGAGCATACCGTAGACCGCGGCCAAGATTGTGATAAACAAGATGGAGTATAAGTTGAGCAGCTCCTTCAACTCTTTCTTCAAAAGGTTGCCGAACATTTTACCACCTCGACAAAGACTTCTTCGATGTTCTGGGCATTGTACTTCTCTTTCAATTCTTTCGGAGTACCCCCTTCCACGATTTCCCCGTTGTTTATGAGGGCGATCCTGTCACAGGTGAACTCCACTTCCAGCATGTTGTGGGAAGACAACAAAACGGTGTGTCCCTGTGCCGCAAAATTTCGAATGATCTTTCTGACTTCCCAAGCGTTGATAACATCGAGACCAGATGTGGGTTCGTCCAAAATTGCCAACTGCGGTTCGGTCATCAAAGCACGAGCTACTAACAGTCTTCTCACCATGCCTTTACTGTAGGTTTTCACCTTGTCGTAGATCCTATCTCCAAGATCTGCTATTTCGATGCCGCGCTGCACAATTCTTTCCAGTTCAACGGTATCTGAAGCGAAAAAGCGAGCCATGAAGCGTAGATAATCGATACCTTTCAAGTCCTTGTGAGCGCCGGCATCTTCGGGCAAGTAACTGATGATCTTTCTCACTTCTTTACCTTGCCGTACCACGTCGAACTCGAAGACACGAACGTTACCAGAAGAGGGTTTCAAAAGTGTACTGATGATTCGCAAAGTGGTGGTCTTTCCCGCACCGTTGGGTCCTA
>QMVO01000282.1 GCA_003661125.1 Methanosarcinales archaeon | reverse complement strand
TAACTTCTTCATATCTCAATTCCCTTACAAAGCGGGTGCAGTTTCCGTGCATTTATCCATCCCCACATGGAAAATGGATTTTCTATTTTATAACTCTTTTGTTTTGGCACGATATAGTTAACCATTACCCCTTTACGCTTCACCCATTATAAAGGAAGAGAGGAAACTATCGGAATTGCTTTTTATTGACTTCCATACCTATGCAGAAATCATCGAGAAGAAAAAGAAAATCTTCACCCCCATCATAGGGAAAACAGAAATAGATGAGTTGATAAATAGATTGAAAAAGCTCATACCAATCCGAAATGCGATAATGCATTGCCGTGGTCAATATCTCTCTAAGGAAACACTTTCAAAACTAGAAGAAAGCTGTGTCGAACTACAAAAATTGATGCAGAGAGTAAAACAAGGAGAAAGATAGTGGTCTTCGTTCTCTCCGCGGAATACATAAGAAATCCAAACGTGGACACCACATTTAGAAGACTTTTGTTTCATTGAACAATTACACCAAGGTTATAAAGTGCCCTTGGATAATCCGGCTTTTTTGAAAAGACCTTATTTAGCTACCGTTTTGCTTCTTTAATTTTGTTCTCCATGAGATATGTCTCAGAAATCAGTTTTAAAAAGAAAGTATAATCTTCTAAAAGTGTTTAAATTTAAATAAAGTTTAAAGAAAGGCAAAAGGAAATTGTTATAAAAAGGAAGAAAAGAAAGAGAGGAGAAAAATGGATTCGCATTTTCTGATGTTGGTATTGTACATATTCCTGATTTACTGGTTTATTGTGTTAGTTCTTGACAGAAGGGGCATTTTGCAGCGATATAATATCTCCGCGTTTGGACCTATTTTGATGATAAGGACGACAAGAGGGGAGAGATTATTGGAGAGATTGTCAAAAGGCAAGCTAAGAGAAACATTTTGGAGGACTTATGCCAATATCGGCACTGTTTTAGTGGTTATTGCCATGGTCTTCATGTTCGTTCTCGTATTACTCAGCGCTTATGCAACGTTTACCGTGCAGCCGGAACCTACAGAGTTTAATGAGCCAAGGAACTGGCTGCTTATACCAGGATTAAACGAGTTTATACCCTTGTGCGCATGGGTTGGCTTTGTGGTTGCGTTAGTAGTTCATGAGCTTTCTCATGCGATATTAAGCACCGTAGAGAAAATAAAAGTGAAGTCCATGGGTCTTTTAGTTGCGTTAATACCGATAGGGGCATTTGCCGAACCAGACAGCGAACAACTATTTGGGAAGAAAGAAGGAAAGGAAGAGAAGAAAAAAGTGGCTACTGCTCGCGAGAGAACTCGCATACTCTCCGCTGGTATAACAAGCAATTTTGTCGTGGCGTTTATTGCATTTGCTCTCTTCTTTTCCATATTGTTCGCTATTCAACCCGTTAGCGATAAGGTCCTTTTTGTTCACAGCGTTGTAGCAGGTAGCACCGCGGAGAAAGCAGGAATAGAACCTGGAATGTTCATCACGAAGGTTGGCGGGTCAAAAGTCACGAATGCGACCATAGAGGAGATGGATAAAGCAATAGAGGAGAAGAAGGAGATTATCTTCAATGTCTTGGATAAGAGAGGAAAGCAAACAGAGATAATAGTAGAAGGAGGTTATGAAAACGAAGGAGTAAGAATAGCAGGGGTTGAAGAAGGTTTTCCAGCAGCTAATGCGGGCATAAAAGCAGGAATGAGCATTATAAAGATGGACGGTGTGAATATATCAGGCTATAATGATTTTCAGAATTTTATGAATCAGACGGTACCAGGGCAAAAGGTAAAAGTGCGAACAAAAGAAAAAACCTTTCTTGTTGAGTTAAAAGAAGCACCCCAAGGCAATAAAGGATTCTTAGGCGTTTTTCTTGTTCCAAATAATCCATTAGGTTTGTGCGTAAGAGAGTTCCCTACAAAAGGATATTTGGAATCCCTTCGAGCCATACCGTCTTCTCTTCTGTCTCTATCAACGAGTGGCTGGTTATGGCTGACACTGCTGCCATTTTTACCTCTTCCTGCGGGTTTCAGCAGCTTTAACCCTCTCTTATCTCATTTGTACGAGCCAGTAGGAGCAGTGTCATTCTTAGGCGGTGGTATTTTTGTCATCGCCGATGTGCTATTCTGGATAGGCTGGATAAATTTCTACGTTGGACTATTCAACTGTTTACCTGCTATTCCTCTTGACGGCGGCTACGTATTTCGAGAGATACTAAACCCCATGTTGAGAATAGGCATAAAGGAAGAAGGGAAAAAAGAGAAAATTTCAAAGGCAATTACCGCCACAGTCGCAATTTTTGTCGCCTCTGCCATCGTCTTCATGTTAGTAGGTCCTTATTTCCTCTGAGGCGTTAGGGGTTAACCCCCGTTAAGCCGTTAAGCCGCAAAAACGCCAATATTTGCAATCTGCTATTACCTACATCATATCCTCTAACATCCTGGCAATCGTAGCATGAAAATACAAATCCTTTTTTAGGCGCTCAAGTATTCTCCTCCTCGCGTATTCGTCTACCAAAAATTTTATCCCCCGATAGGAAACGTTTTTCAAAAGGAGCCCGAAAGCAGGTGCTGGTTCAATTTGTTCCTTCATCCGCAACTGCAGTAAATCACCTATCCATCTTTTGTCTTTTATACCGCTGCCAACCATCCTTAACGCTGAAACTATTTTCCTAACCATCTTACGCAGAAAGCCGTTTGCTTCTATATCTATGATGATAAATGAATTCCCTTTTTCCATATCCATATTTATTTCTACCCGTTTTATCTCTCTTATTGTGGAATAGCTTTCAATCGTGCGGTCACCACTATGAAGCTGAGAGAAGTTAGAGAAATCATGTGCTCCGATAAACAATTCCGATGCCTCTCGCATGCGTGTTAGAGCCACGTCCAGGTCAGAAAATTCGTCTGCGTCGGGTAAGAATAAAAAGTATCGATATTCGCGAGTTATAGCATCCTTGCGTGCATTAAATCCAGAATGCGTCTTTGCAAGAGCAAATACCCATATATCGTCCGGAAGCATACTGTTTATCATTCGTGGTGTCACGTTTGGGTTTGAAGTATCAAAGGAAACGACTTGAGAGAGCGCATGTACACCCTTATCGGTTCTACCGGCAGCGGAATAATTCGCCGCTTTCCTGTCTTCAATAAGATCGAGTTTCTTCAATGCCTCGAAGAGTTCGCCTTCTATGGTTGGCAATTCCATCCGGGGCTGAATCTGAAAACCGTGGTAATTAGTTCCGAGGTAGCCAATTTTAAGTGCTACTCTTTCTATTATTCTCTCTTCTTTCATCCCGGTTTGTTAAATTCGC
>QMVO01000281.1 GCA_003661125.1 Methanosarcinales archaeon | reverse complement strand
TTATGTATGTGACATCTCGCATGTCTATTGTGTCGTCTTCATTCGCATTTCCGTATATTTCAAGTGTGAAGCTTTTTGTGGAAGTATCTATTGCCACCCTTCTCCCATCTGCTTCGCTACCTCCATCCGTTATGATGGGAACGGGAACGGTTACTAAAGAGAATAATAATACCGCTAAAATTACAAATTCCCTTTCCATCTTATCACCTCCTTCTTTTTCATACTGAGCAAGGATGCTTCTTAGAATGCGTTCACATTAAAAAATAAGGTTTTATGTCAATTACAAGCGTATTTGGTACCGCATCTAATCCCCTGACTTTCAATATGTTCTCGTTTCTTTCGAGTAATTGAACAACACTAAGGGCTATTGGATTGGGTCTTACCGGCGCCCTCGATGAAAATACACCGTGGGTCTCTATTCCCACCTCTTTACCTTTGGGAATCTTACTTTTTAGCCTGGGTATAAACTGAAGGATATCTCTTTTTTTGACGTTCAGATGCGCCCACCAGAGAATGATCAGAAATATGCAATGCTCTATCCCTAATAATCCAGCTTCAAACTCCCTAAAGATATGAATCTCGCTTACACCATCATCCTTAGATGCCTTAACAACACCTATCGGCATGAGTTTTATTTCCTGTTGCTCGTTCATCCCTACTCACACCCCTTCTGTTAGTGGTGGGTATACAAATACACCATGTTCATCTAAATTATAGTCCAATCTTTGGAATCTCGTCAAGTATTCTTGATGAATCACCTTCGGATCTATATCCCTAAATAGCTCGGGATAGAACCATTTTGCCATGTAAATGGCGCCTATAAAGTTTGCGGTACTTCCTACAAGGTCATGGTCAATGAGATAAACTTGACCAGTGGTCACTGCTGTTATAACTTTCCATCCATTGCGGTTCATAAGCTCTTCTCGTAGTTTTTTCAGCTCTTTGGGATCATCTGTCTCATAACCACAGAGACCAGGTTTACAGGACACTGTCTTGACTATAACATCCGGGTTCTCTCCTACTAACCACTCTGTATCTATCTCAACGATGGGTCTTTCGGTCATCTGTGGCAACTCTGCGGCGATGTTTATACCACCTGCGGCTTCGCATACCTCATGACCTGCCGAACCCTTAAGGAAGGTATAATAGTCCCTGAAATGCTCAATAAATACTCGCTTCTTCTCATCATCGGGAATTTTAGCCACTCTCGCCTTGACTATTCCATCTATGTAGTTTCTATAGAAATCACAAAACGCCTCCGCCTCTTCTTCCGCATCAAGAATATAACCGAGTTTCTTAATATTGTTCGTCATCATCTCTAATCGCCCCATATCCCATCGAACGAGGGCAATTGCAGCTGGGAGCCTCTCTTCAAGCCCATCTGAAATCCCTAATAATCTACCTGTGAAAACGGCATTTGGATTTAACTGGAGAATTTTCTCTATGTCAGGGTTAGAAGCTTCGCCAACGGATGGTAATTTGCTTAATTCTGGAAAGAAGGTTTTCCTTCCCCTGATGTCTCTTGAAATCCCACATACTCCTCTTTCAGCCTTAACTATTTTAACAGCCTCAGCAACTGGATAGGTTAGAACAACTATTCTTCTCACAGGCTTATCAATAGTCACATTCCTGCCTACAGAATCCACAATCGTAATCTTCCCTTCTTTTCCCACGATGATTAATTTTGTCTGTACGACATCTAACATGCTCACTCTCCCATCGTAGTTCGCATCACAGAATTCTGTCTCTGGCTTTTTGCCGAATATCACCAACTTTATGTATGTCACATCTCTCATATCTATTGTGTCATCCTCGTTTGCATTTCCGTATATGCCTAAGACGAAATCGCATTCTGATGCTGTTGTAATTGTGCTTGCGCTTGCACTCACTTTTTGCATTTCTTGATTTTGCTCAGCGGCAATCGCTGGCAAAGCCACTAATAACACCAAGCACAGCACGATTGCTATTTCCATCAATACTACCTTTTTTGTTTTCATTTTTTCCTTCTTTTCACCCCCTAATACATCATCTATCCCTTCTCTTTCTCTCATCCTACACATCACCTCAGTCTTCCTTTGCCTTTATATTTCCCTTTTTAAGGAGGAAAAAATCCTCCTAACAAACTTTTTGTATTTTTTGTGTTGCTCTTTTAGCACATTGCTTGTTCCTATGCTCCTCAGGCTGCCATGTTATCACCTTTTCATTTCCCGTCTGGATAATAGACTGGGTGATATATGAAAACGCCGTGCTCATCCAAGTCGTAATCTGTTCTCAGCCATTCCTTGAGATATTCTCTAAGGACTTCTTTTGGATTTAAATCCACGAACAGGTCTGGATGGAGCAATTTTGCCATGTAAGAAAGACCTATGGGATGTGAAGGGCCATAAAAGAAAGTCCGGGTATCTACCATATAGACTTCCCCGGTTTTCACTGCAGTGAAGTTCAGGACGGCTATTTGCTCCATAATAGATTCTCTCATCGCTTTCACTTCCGATATATCCATCTCATACCCGCTTTGTCCTATGCAGTAGAATACAAGCTCGGGATCACTTTTTATTATTTCCTCTGGGTTTACTTCACCTCCCCACTCGGGTAAGTCCTCAAATATATTTTTCCCGCCAGCTACATCAATAGCGTATTGCACTCCAACCGAACCACCAAAGTATACGTAGTAAGGTTTATCGGGATACACCCCTACATACATTTTTGGTCTTTCCTCATCGGATAAACCCTCTGTCCGTGCCTTGATTAGATTAACATATTTATCACGGAAGTTGCTGAGATAATCTTCTGCGACGTCTTCTTTATCAAGGACGTAACCAAGCTTGCTCAACTCCTCTGTGAGAATTTCTGTTTTAGCGAAGCTTAAACCTATCATGGCAATATTCTCCGGGATCTTTCCTTCAAGCTTATTCTGGATAGTCCATCCTTCTCCTATCACTAAGTCAGGTTCAACTGCAAGTATTGCTTCAGGGTCAGGACCATATCGTTTTCCAACCAATGTTTTTTCTTCTTCAATTAGCCAATCCCAATCGCGGTTGATTTCAACAGTAATACCGACTATTTTATCATCTTCTCTTAACACCCGTAACGCCTGGTATCCATCAGGACTGAGAACAACAATCCGCTCTATCGGCTTCTCCACCGTCACCGTTCTATTAGCTGAATCAACAATCGTAATCTTCCCTTCCTTTCCCACGATGATCAACTTCGTCTGAACGACATCAAGCATGCTCACTCTTCCGTCATAATTTGCATCACAGAATTCCGTTGATGGCTTCTTCCCGAATATCACGA
>QMVO01000280.1 GCA_003661125.1 Methanosarcinales archaeon | reverse complement strand
TCTCCTAAGAGTCGATTAGGAATTTCTCCTCAGCCTTTCCTTCGCACTGTGAATGTTTTGTGGGGGCACGTAGATTTGTCTACATTGGATTATATGGACTTTACCGATGAGGAAATAACAAAGTTATGCTTGCAGCCCGGTGATTTACTGGTGTGTGAAGGGGGTGAGATAGGCAGAACCGCTATGTGGCGGGGAGAGATAAAAGTTTGTGGCTACCAGAATCATATTCATCGCTTACGTAAACAAAGACAAGATATTTGGCCAGAATTTTACATGTATTGGTTGCAAGCTGCATTTCTTATTTTAGGTTTATATGCAGGTGAAGAGATAAGAACTACCATCCCTAATCTTTCCAGAGGCCGTTTAAAATCTTTTCAGGTTCCAAAGCCCCCGCTCGAAGAACAGCAAAAAATCGCCAGCGTTTTAAGCACCATCCAGCGAGCGATAGAACAGCAGGATAAAATAATAGAAGCAACGAGAAAACTCAAAAAATCGCTGATGCAAAAACTCTTCACAGAAGGAATCGGACACACAGAGTTCGAGGAAACCGAAATTGGCGAAATCCCTCGGGAATGGAAAGTGGTCAGGTTAGAGGATGTTGTGGACAGAAAGAGGAATAATATAAATCCCGTTAACTATCCAGACGAGGTTTTTGAATACTACAGCATCCCAGCTTACCATGGTAACCAACAACCAGTTATGGAAGTTGGAAAGAATATAAGAAGTCAAAAATTCTTGGTAAAAGAGGGTACAGTTCTCTTTGCAAAATTAAACCCACGAGTTCCAAAGGCATGGCTTGTAAAGTCAAATACCAACAAACGTAAAATCGCGTCAACGGAATTTATTCCACTTTATCCCAAAGAGGACAGAGTTAAGGATTTATTCTTATTCTATCTCTGTTGGTCTGATCATGTCCTTCCAAAGAGTCAAGGGCTGGTGAGTGGTTCAACCCCAAGCAGACAAAGGGTTGATATAAATGCATTCTTTAAAATACAAATCCCCCTTCCTCCACTTCCCGAACAACAACAAATCGCACATATCTTAAGCACCGTGGATAAAAAGATAGAAATTGAGGAAAGAAGAAAAGCCACGCTAAAAGAACTTTTTAAAACTATGCTCCATAAATTGATGACAGGAGAGATAAGGTTAAAGGAAGTGGAAATATGATAGTTGTATTATCAAAGAATAAAGTGCCTATTCGGTTGTCTCCTGAAAGATGGGAACATATTGAAAGAAGACATCCAGAAATGAAAAAGGAGGGCGATGGTATGGAAACCTTAAAAATACTTGAGAAGAGGGAAAACTTGAATTAGGAATACGACGATGGAGCAGATGCGCTTTATATCTCTATTGGAGAACCAAAGCCCGCAGAAGGCTTTGACATAGGGAGAGGAATAATTGCCCGTGTCCATCCAGAAACCAAAGAATTAGTTGGCTTAACAATCATAGGGCTTAGCAAAAAGATTCTCAGAGAAATTAAAATTCTGTCAGAAATTTTGAAGGAACGGGAGATGCAAGAATGAAAAGTCTGGAAGAGATAAAAAACATATTAAATGCGCATAAAGAGGAGTTGCGAAGGAGATATAAGGTCAAAGAGCTTGGCATATTCGGTTCTTACGTGAGGAGTAAGCAAAAGGAGGGGAGCGATATTGATATTCTTGCGGAGTTTGAGAACGAGATGGAACTTGGTGGTTTTGAATATATTGGGCTTATGACTGATTTAGAAGATTATCTGAGGGAAACGCTCAACATAAAACCCCACCTTGCATCTAAAAAGCATGCCATGGCCTCTGATAAATGGGAACTTATAAAAAATGAAGTGGTCTATGTTTTTGTGGAAACTAAAAATGCTAATAAAATAGAAATATAAACGAAAAGCAATGAACCCTGCCGTTTATGAAAAAGCATTAAAAGAGCTTGAGAACATGGTAAAGGATGCTTTTAAAGATAGTGAAGTAAAAATAGTCTTATTTGGCTCGAGGGCGAGAGGCGACTACGCTAAAACTTCGGATATAGACATAGGAATACTTTCCAGGGATAAAATAAACAAGAAAAAACTCATTCTGTTAAGAGAAAAAGTGGAAAACTCAAACATACCTTACAAAGTGGATGTGGTTGACCTTTCTCAAACATCCAGAGAATTCAGAGAAAAGGCATTAAAGGAGGGAATATTATGGAAAAGTTGGCAAGGAGAATAAAGGAAGCAGAAAAGGCGCTGGAAACTTTGCGTGAGATACTGAGAGAACCTTACTCGGTAATAGTAAGAGATGCCACTATCCAGAGGTTTGAATATACATTCGAGATTTTCTGGAAACTGGTGAAAGAATATTTGTATAATCATGAGGGAATTGAGTGCAATTCACCAAAATCATGCTTTAGAGAGGCTTCAAGCGTTGGGCTCCTGAGTGAGGAACAAACCATTACATGCCTTGAGATGACCGATGACAGAAACCTAACTTCCCACACTTATATAGAAGAAGTTGCTGAAAACATATACGAAAAAATAAGAGATTACAATGAACTCATGGATACTGTACTTAATCGCATTAAAAAGAGGTTTGAGGAAAAGGTTTAAAGATGCTTACTGCCGACGAGATTTTGAAGGGAATTGAAGAAAATCTGGAAAGAATAAAGAAATATGGCGTGAAAAGAATCGGGCTGTTTGGCTCTTATATTAGAAACGAGCAAAAAGAAAAGAGCGATGGCATTTGAAGAGTTTGAGGATAATGAACTTGTAATTGATGCCATTTTAAGAAATCAAGAAATTATAAGCGAAGCTGTTAAAAATATCCTTGAAGAAATTAGATTAAAATACCCATATATAGAATGTCGAAAAAATAGCAGGATTCAGAGATATACTTATTCATACATACTTTGGATTTGAGATGGAAACCGTTTGGGACATTATCAAAAATAAACTCCCTGACCTCAAAAATAAAATCCCCGCAATCCTTGAAAGGGAACAATGAGACTCATCACCGAAAGAACAGATGTCCAGGACAGAATAATAGATTATCTCCAGTCCATCGGATGGGAATTTTTATATCCCGACGACATCCAGAACCTGCGCGCATACGACATCAAACAGCCTTTTCTAATCCCGGTCGTTAAACAAAAATTGGGAGAACTCAACAGAGGAATAATCACAAATGAAAACGTTGATGAAATCCTGAGAAGGCTAAAATTTTTGCCTGCGAATCTTCAAGGAAATGAGGAGTTTTTAGCTTATTTGAGAGGAAAAAAGACCGCTTACGTTGATAAAGAGCGAAGGGAGAGAAACATAAAATTTGTGGACTACAAC
>QMVO01000279.1 GCA_003661125.1 Methanosarcinales archaeon | reverse complement strand
ATATAATACCTATGAAGTCTTTGATCGATTATTCGTTGAATAAAAGGTGTGCAAAGGTCAAACATCTTGGTGATAAGCTTGCAGATGTTGAACCTCTCATTGATTGAGGGAGATGGCACATTATGTTAACTCTGTGAGTTAACAGGAGTCGCAGATTTACAATCTGCAACATGGGAAAAGGAGGGCAGGAAGAGCAGCGAATCATATACTATTGAACTTAAACCAGATAATTATAGGGCTTATTTTTGTAGGGTAGCGGCGCGGCATTAGATAAAAATGGCAATCATAAAAAGCGATTGAGGATTATTCCAAAGCTATTGCTATCAATCCTTATTTTGCTGATGCATATCGTGGAAGAGGTCGAATTTAAGTAGCGTCACAAGGCTTCTGTAGATTGTAACTTGCCCTGTGTCTAAGATATGTTGATATGGAAGAATACAGGGGTATGGTACCGTTAAAATTCATAGAAGATCACTTTGTCGATAACGAGGAGGGTATGCGAAACCTCATCACCTGGTTTTTGAGCCCTGTGATGCAGAGTGGGGCATGCCACGATGCACAGGCAGATTCTTATGAGTGAACAGTAAGAGGGTTTGATCATTGAAACGTGGTCACAAAGATAGATCTTTGAAGACACGGTTTTGGAGAGCTACGTTTAAGAGAACCTCAATTCCGTGAATTTTCTTTCGAAAGTGAAGGCGTTCACAGTCGCCGAATCATACTTATAGTAAAAGGGGGTTTCTACAGGAGTTTGTGCGGTCTAGGTTATTGTCTCTCATCTCGGTCTTGGTCAGATCTTGCTGTCGAGCGTATCGAGGATTGCGAAAGAACTCGATGATAGTGTGAAGGTCTTTTCTCAAGAGACCGATCGATTGTGAAGTTCGCTATCTCTTCATCGATGCAGCGTACTTCAAGGTGCGTGATGGTGTAAGATATGTGAACAAAGCACATATCAATCATATCAATCGCTTGCGGTGTGAGAGAGGATAGATACCGTGAGATTCCAGTGAGATTCTCGGTGCATCGCGGCAGATGTGCCATCTCCACTTCATCCAGGCAGGTTATAAAGAAGATCTCAAAGTGAAGATGCAGGATCTTGCCCGTTAGCTGGATGAAAGAGGATATGGAAAGGCTTGCCTCTACGATCGAACGATTCACACCGAATCTGATAGAACTACAAGGCGTTTCCAAGATCGCACCGGAGACAGATTAAAACTACCAATACGATTGAAAGGATCAACAAAGAGTTGAAAAGGCGGTCGAGGGTGGTAGGGGCGTTTCCGAATGACGCGTCAATGACGGACATCAAGGAGGAATGAGTGACGGAAAGAAGGTATTATCGATGAAGGTGGAATAATATACCGGGTGCAGGATAGAGATAAATTACAGAAAAATTGGAATGCATCCTATAGTGACTTAAAGAAGAGTTAAAATAAGAAGAGAAATGAGAGGTGATGCAAAATGCGAAGTAATACGATGAAGGGAGAATAAATGCTTAATCTTGATGAATATAAAGAACTTGGCAAATTGGAAATGACAAAAGAAGTTGTAGTTACACTAATTGGCATGGGGATATTAGCTTTATTTGCGTTTGGATTTTTTTTTCACTTCGTTATATACACTATTTACCGGGGAAACTGGCTTTGAATTCACGAGCGGTGGCACAATTCTTAGTTCAGTAGCGCTCTTTATTGGTACAGTGGTACTGCACGAACTCATCCACGGCGTTTTTATGTCAATTTATGGTGGTAAGCCGAGTTATGGTGCTGGCATTGCGCTTTTCATCCTTCCTTATTTCTACGCCACAACAAAAACTCTTACTCTTTTTCCACGCAACCAGTTCATAGTGATCGCTATTGCGCCGTTGGTAGTGATCTCCCTTGTTGGAATCACAATCATGGCTGCTTTTCCATCGCTTGTGCAGTGGATTTTCATACCGTTTATAGTAAATGCTTCCGGAGCAGTGGGCGATCTGTGGACGACACGCAACGTACTGAGATACCCAAAACATGTATTGCTGGAAGATCAAAAAAACGAGCTGATAATTTACGGTAGAGAGACTGACAAGCCCAAGAATATACCTATAACAGGATTTAGCACAAGATTTTCTAAAGTATTCATACTCTGTTTTTTTGCAGTGGGGATTCTAATGGCTATAGCGCCAATAGCTCTGGCTATTTTAGGGGTAGAATCTTTTTCAATTGGACCCACAAACAGTCCGTACACTATTTTTGAATTTCAGGGCTCAGAGGAAGGTTTCAGTCTCACTTTCTTCCCTCTGCCAATATTAGCGATGAGCGTGCTTGCAGGGTTGGTTTACGCGATCATTATGGCAGGTAAGCCGATAGAAGAAATAAAGGAAAGTAAAAAGGATGGAAAATATAGTTAAGAACTTAATATAATATACTTTTAATCTCTTGGACGTGTCCACTTAACATAAACACCATCTCAACTGGTTATAGTATAAGATATGAACAGTTTGCAGAAGAGGAGTTCCAGTTTTTGGTTGGATTTGGGCAGTTGATTGAATGGAAGAATATCTTTATCCTCTGTTTTAGCGTTGCATGAAATCTCTTGGGTGGATTTCATGCGAGTTTCAGATTTTCAATCTGAAACAGAGAAAAGACCGATTCAAATTCCAGACTTTAGCACTTCTCTGAAGGACCTTGTAACAAGATAATTCCTGTTTGTATAAACTCTCATCAGAATTAACTCGTTCTTCTCAACATCAACAGCAGAATAAACATACCTTTTTATTTTGCTTTAACAACTCTTTCGTCCAATGTTATCAAGTATCTTCTCTTCTTCTCTGATACAAGCAGGCAATCTCTCTTCAAACTTCCCTGTTCCAAACAGAGGTCTATGGAGACCAGATGAAGCCAGAGAGAGAATTCTCGCAGTCCTCCCGAGAGAAGACGTCTGAATATAGGTTGCAATCCTCAAAAGGCACCTTACTCCTCTCAAACACCCTTTAACTCTTCAACAATTTTCCTTACCCTCAGCATAAATAAGAGATGGTCTCCCGTATTTATAATTTTATGTGGACAGGTCCCAACAGATGGAGTAATGCAGAAGGCACTATAAATCAGTATTTTTCCAGATCAGCGTTTCCTTCAAACGACCGGGGAATAATTGTGGATAAGCATCTGCAATGTGAATCAAATGGACGGTTTCAGGAAACCTTGGATCTCCACCAAGACCTAAACAGATGTAAACCTTTTTACCTGTTGATCTCTCAACCTCTTTATACCTGGTTAATTGTTGAGGTTTACAAATTTCGCAAACTTCTTGACCTTTTTTTATT
>QMVO01000278.1 GCA_003661125.1 Methanosarcinales archaeon | reverse complement strand
ATATTACCAGTACATCGCTTCCGTCTTCGCCACGTGGCGGTTACAGGGAAAAGATGTCTACGACGAACTCAAAAAATTGCTCGTCAATGAGCTTTGTTTGAAATGAGCTAAACAAATACTTCAAATATATAGTTCGTCCATCTTCGCTTTTCCGCAGACTTTTCTAAGAAGATTTCTTTATCTTCCGGACTTATTCGTCTCGTTATTCTCACCATGCTCGCGAAGGATATTAAGTAACAAAAGGATCGAGATATTTATATATTTGGTAGATATAGTTACTATTATGAGATTAGAGGATTTGATAAACCAAAACTCATGGTGGAAATATGGTGCGGACTTCTGGAAATACGACAAGAACCTTAAAGAGGCAAAAGGAGCTTTTACAGAGTTCCAGAGAAGGAAAATAGAGCTGAAAAGAGGAAACATATACATAATAAGAGGGATAAGACAGAGTGGGAAGACGACTTATATGAAGCAAATGATTTTGAGTCTTTTGAACAAGGGCGTAGAACCAGGCATTATCGTGTATATTTCTTGTGACAGGCTTGCATCAAGGAAAGAATTGAGAAATGTAATCGATAACTTTATTCAGACGAACAGGGACAAAGAACCATTATATATCTTCTTAGATGAAATGACATATTTAGAAGAGTGGAATCTGGAATTAAAAACCTTAGCAGATTCCGATTTTATAGACAAACTTATAGTTATGGCTACCGGGTCCTCAGCGGTGAAAATAAAGGAGAAGGCGGAAAGGTTGCCTGGAAGGAGAGTTGAGGGTAACGAATATCGCTTCAAACCATTAACTTTCAGGGAATTTGTCCTGCAAACCATTCTTCAGGTAGCGGCGCGTGTAAAATCTCCGGATTTTTCCGCTGCTTTGAAAATATTAGGGGAGAAGTTGAGAAATATTTCAATGAGCATGGATGAGGATTTGGATTCGATGATGGGCAAAATAAGAGAGACAATTCCCTTTAAAGAGGAGCTGGATTACATGCTGGACTTATATCTGTTGACAGGGGGATTTCCGGGTGTTATAAATGAGTATTTTGTGAATAAGTTTGAGAAAAAGGAAGAATGGATAGGAAGCGAACTCTATGAGACTTTTATGCGGGTTGTTCTGGGTGACATTTCAAAAATAAGGAGGAGCGAGACGATTGCGAGAGAGTTAATGAGGGGGATTGTGGATCGGTATGCCTCTAAATACAGTTTTACGACTCTGGGCAAAGATTTGGAGTTGAGTCATCAAACTGTGATGGAGTATTTGGAGATACTTGAGGATGCATTCTTGATAGAAGTAGTGCATTCTTTGGACCTGGCGAAGGGAAGAGCGAGGCTAAAGGGGAATAAAAAAATATATTTCGGCAGCCCGTTCATTTATTACTGCGTGGAGTCTTTCATTTCGGGTTCAGACGGTTTTTTCTCTTCAAAAGAGAACTTGCTGAGGAAAAAAGATAAAATAGTAGAGGGAGTGGTGGCAAATCATCTGGTTCAAACGAAGGAAGAGCCGTATGTAAAAGAATGGAGGACGTATTTGTCGTACTTTTACACTTCCACGGGAAAAGAGGTGGATTTTGTTTATAAAAAACCTTTCTTTAAAAAAGAAAGCTTTACCAAAGAAAACCTTGTGGGAATAGAAGTAAAATACAAAGAGGAAGTAGATAAAAGAGAGATTACGAGAATAAATGGCATCGCGGAGTATATAGTTTTGACAAAGAATCAATATGATAGGTTTGGTCCCATGGCGTTTATCCCTGTTTCTTTGTTCCTTTCCGTTTTTGAGAAATCGAGGAGATTGCTGTAAATTCAAACTTTAGGAATTTTCAAGCTCACTTAAGTCCTCGTATATCGAATATTCATCCATGTTTAGAGGCTTTTTTATTCTTCATAAATCTTGCTTCAGGGTCAGTTATACTTACAGAGCTCTGTCCACTCTTATTTAGCTCCTCTTCAGCTTTATCGAGCTTTTCAATAATCTGCTCCTTCTGCAGCTCATCGCCAAGCGCATGCTGCTCGATACTCTTCTTTGCGGCATTCTTCAATTTCCTGTTAGAGGCTTGTTCAATCTCTTTTAGCTTCTCACGAATCTTCTGCTGCGTATTGAGTTCGGGCGGCAGCTCGTCACCCCACTTATCTCCGTAGAGCTTATCCTCTTCTTCGTCTATTGCGATTCCGCGATCTATTATCTCCCTTATCGCCTCTATCTTCCTCCTTACTCAGCGTGTAGTCATTTGACGCATTGGCTTTCATCTTGGTACCATCGGTTGAGAGGTGCCCCAACTTCAGTATTCCCAGTGCTTTAGCAAAGGTGACGGTTTTCTCGAAGGTAGCCTCGATCAGCTCCTTGTTCTCCGATCGGAATTTACATAGCGTTCTAAAGTCGGGCTTCTCGTTCCCTGCCAGGTATATGTAGACCACGTTCTCATACGCCAACTTGTCAATCCTTCTGGAGGATCACACGCCATCGATTGCCGCCTGTACCAGCAGTCGGAGCAGCATCCGCCGTGGATACGCCGAATTGCCCGGTTTGAACCTGTACTTCTCCTCTATTTCACTAACACCTATGCTATTCACGATTGCAATAACCAGGTAGCAGATGTGGTCTACCGGTATGATATCACTAACAGACGGGGGCAATAGCCACGACTGCCCCATTTTATCGCTCCGAATCACCATTACTCACAATCACCTCGCTTTTATAAGCCATGTATAGTTGTACGTGCTGCAATAAAAGCTTTTCGGTTTTATTTCGCTTGCAATCGAAATTCATAAATTTTTAGGATGCGTTTTCACAGTTCGTGTGGGATCGGGCTTAAAGTGCCGAGGTGGTGAGAAGAAGAATTGCTTTTTATATCTGTGCGGGGAATATTATCTGTTGTTGGGTAATTGTTGGACAGCCTCGGCAATGTCAAAAAAGATAAAAAACAAGTAGGAGAGAGTACTCCTACTCCTAACTTTTTCAGCCTTTTTTCAACACTTATGCTCGGTCTCTATATATTCAATTAGTTCGTCTATCTTCGCTATTATCTCAGTTGACTCAGCTAAGAAGCTTGCTTTGTCTTCGGGACTTATTCGCCTCGTTATTCTCACCATGCTCGCAAAGGATTCCACTTGACTCTTTGCCACGCTCAGTTTTTTGGTTGGGTTTCATGCAGAAGAGGGACACTCTTGTAGGTAAAAGAAGTGTCCGGAATGAACAAAACCCTTTCAGGGAGATTTAAATTTAGAGCGCCTTAGCTAGCGCAGAGATAGTTCCAATCGTCCAGTTTAGTACCGAATTCCCATTTTTCAGGTATTACAGGCGGATCTTTCTT
>QMVO01000277.1 GCA_003661125.1 Methanosarcinales archaeon | reverse complement strand
TGCTGAGCAAATAGAAAAAAGAGAGTTCCTTAAGGAAAATATAGTAGTAAAAATGCTTTTTTTCAATGAAAAACCAGTGGGGATTGAATTACCTAAAACAGTAGATTTAGAAGTGGTAAAAACAGAACCTGGAGTAAAAGGGGATACTGCTACTGGAGGTAGCAAGCCTGCTACTTTGGAAACTGGGGCTGTGATTCAAGTACCTTTGTTTATCAATGAAGGAGACATAATCCGGGTAGACACTCGCACTAGTGAATATATAGAAAGGGTTTTAAGTAAGTAACCTATAGCATACTTGCGGGGTTTCTTGGAGGACAAACAAGGATTTGAGGGAAAATGCCCTTAAAACTGCCTCCTTGAAATACGCCATGTTTACCATCCCAGGGATGATATTTTGGTAACAAATCTGGGTTGTTAAAGCGATCAATCATAATAAAATAAATCCAATTTCCTCCCATAATCTTGATTGAATTAATCTTTCATGTTAACTAAAAACAATGAAAAAATTGTTTACATATTTTATTCTTTTTATTATATATCCTGTTATTTCTTTTGCTCAAGCTAACAACATTTGTCTTTCCTGCCATGTATCTGATGAAAATGAAACCATTACAAATGGATTCCCTATTGTATATAATCATCTTGAACCTAATGCTCCCTTAGCAGGTGGCAATTTTTACTGGGTTAAATTTGAAGGAGATGAAAAAGGTCACAATATAATAGGAATAACAGAACCTGACAGTAAATTGAATATAGCCCCTGGTGGCGATATGGCTGTTCAGCTTAGCTGTGCTGGGACATATGGATGTCATGGTGGTAGAACAAGCGAATTTGATATAGGTAAAGAAGATGGTATTGTTGATGACACAGAAGCCATTTATGGTGCCCATCATGAAGATGATAGCTGTCTTAAAGCAGCTACTTTAGATGTAGATGAACAGGGAACAACTGTAGGTAAGAGTTATCGCTTTCTTTTTGGAATTAAAGGTATAGAAGATTTTGATTGGGAGCAGGATAATACAAATACAAGTCATAATGAATATATGGGTGCTGGAGAATATGATCAAACAGAAACCATCAGCTCTCTTTGTGCTCAATGTCATCCTAGTTATTATGGTACAGGTCTGATGCCTGGTGGTGATGGGATAGGAGTAGGAACAAGTTCACCGTGGTTAAGACATCCTACAGATATATTCTTACCTCAAAAGGGTGAATATGCAGGATATGGAGGAGATGGAAATCCTTATAGTCTTATTGCTCCAGTTGGTAGGTGTAATCTCTATGAAATAATTGATCCAGCTCAAGTAAAGCCAGGAAAGGATGTGGTGATGTGCCTTTCCTGCCATCGCACCCATGCCTCTCCATATGATAAAATGATGCGCTGGGATCATAAAAATAATCCCAATGCGAATGGAGGATGTAGTATTTGTCACACTTTAAAAGGGGATAATACTTATGGCCTTTCAGCCCATGGTAACACTATCTATGGTGTTAGTCGTATAGGGCTTTCTGATATAGGTTATGCAAAAGGCAATTGTTCTCATTGTCATGAGATGCATGCAAGTATAGATGGAGCTGAACCTGAGCCAGTAAACGGAGAGCCTTCCATATATCTTCTTTTTGATGATAATTATGAATATCCTTCCCAAAATAAGAATTTTTGCTATGACTGCCATGGCCCTGTTTCCTTTCAAGAGGGAGGGGTTACTAACTATAATTACAGCAAGACCTTTGGAGGGGCAGATATCTTAGAGCCAGATACCATTTATGATGCCTTTAATACCTCAGGCTCATCCCATAATCTAGCAGATATACTTGATTTTATTAAATCCAAATGGCCTTCAACCTTTAACGAACATTCTAATCCATGTTCTGGTTGTCATAACCCTCATCTAGCACAAAGGATAGGTATAGATCCACCAACTAGTGCTGTAACAAGACCTACGGATCATAATAGTATTTGGGGAGATAGTGAAGATGAATTAATGAATGCTTATACTTCAAGATATCAGGCACCTTATTGGTATAATTCTACAAATTATGAACCAGATGGTTCTGAAATTGGGGATGGTTCAAATCTAGTTGATTATGTTACTTTTTGTAGTGACTGCCATAATAAAAGCAATATTATTTACAGTACCTCTTTAGAGAGGGAATTACTTCCTATTAACTGGAATGTTGAAAAGCATGGCAAGGGCAATGCAGATGGAGGTATTGATATTAAAGAACCATATTCTTCTAATTCCTTGGGCTATGTCTTATCCTGTACTGACTGTCACGAACCACATGGTTCAAGTAATAAATTTCTAATCCGGAAAGCCGTAAATGGAGGTAAAGTTTCCGGAACAATTTTATCTACTACTGAATGGAAGTACCTTTGTGCTAGATGCCATAATAGTGATAATGAATATATCCATCATCATAGTAAAGACGCCCCTTATCCCAAAAAACAATGCTGTCTTTGCCATGGAAAAGGACAAAAAGGAAGCAAAGGTGGTTATAAAAAATGCGGTAAACCACCTATTGATTGCAGTAATTGCCATTTCCATGGTTCAGATGATAGTTGGGCTCCTCTTGGTACTGGAAGAAGAACGTTTTAAAAGCTATTACTTCACTTTGATAGCCAAATCTTATTTACTTTTATTTACACTTATCCCATTCCCACCTTCACCCCTTGACGGTTTTGAGGTTACTGAGTTTAAAAATTAAGGCCCTTTCTTGGCAATTTGAACCATCAAAAGGATCTTACTGTAGTCACAAAGATTTGTCAAAATCTTAGGTTAATTATAGAAAAAGGCATTAGCAAAAATTTCAAAATGGCATTTCTATAGCCGATTCTCCTTTTGGTTTAGAAAAATCTTGCAGTTTTAGGATAGCCAATAGTGGGTAAATAAAAAAATTAATAACCAAGGTATTACTGGTTATCAAAATTCTTTTATCCATTTTCTAACGGGCATATATACCTCTTTTAGTGGCCACTCAAATTTGACCTTTGCCTTTTCTAGCCTAAAAATTGTTGTCTTGTATGGGTCAACTACCTCTTCCTCAAGCGTTAAGGCAATCTTTGGGTCTATATCCACTAACTTTTTTATTAAGCTTATCCTCTCATCAGGCTTCATTATCCTTGGGTCTGCACTCATTGCAGCTACATGAAACCTTGCCTTATATCTAATCAAATTTTTTATTGCCTCAAAGGGGGTTTCAAAGGCGTCACCTACTGCCCCTGTCTTTTTTGTAAATTCTTCTGGCGTGCCAGCCTTAAGGGAAATCCTGGTATATACCCTTTTAAACTTTGCTATCTCTTTTACATAATCTGGGTCTA
>QMVO01000276.1 GCA_003661125.1 Methanosarcinales archaeon | reverse complement strand
TTTATCCTGAGCGTCAAGCTTAGATAATCGCTTGCCATTACTGGTATCCCCACACCCCCACTCAGATTTTCCGCCATCAAAAAAGTAATACGGATGCTATATTTAAATACCCCTGCTTCCACTTCAAATGTTGCGCTGATGGATTACCACCCTAACCATTATTGCAAGAATATCGCATGGGAAAGTTTTAAAATAAAGTATAGGTAGCTATACAAATACTATGAAAGAAAGTTTCAGGCTGAAAGAAACCTTCGCATGGATAACAGCAGACGAGAGGAAGTATATAGAGATTGCAAAAGAGGAATTAAAGAAACATAGACAGGAATTGGAAAGATTCGTGCGTTGGCATCCTTATTTTCTCGTAACGCTCGAAAGTTACCAGGTAGAAGAAAAAGATAAGATGCCTGAGATAGTGAGAAAAATGACAGAATCAGCCGGAAAATTCGACATAGGACCCATGTCTGCAGTTGCAGGAACATTAGCGGAGTTCGCGGTAGAGGCAATGCGTGATGCAGGGGCAACACACGCAATAGTGGATAATGGAGGTGATATTGCGTTGATATGCGATCGCACAGTGCTTGTAGGGATATATGCAGGGGAAAGTGTCTTATCGAACAGGATTGCGCTTAGGATAAAACCCTCGATATCATTATTAGGTATATGCACGTCTTCCGGGACGGTGGGACATTCCATAAACTTTGGGAATGCGGATGCTGCAACCGTGATAAGCAATAGCGCATCTTTGTCAGATGCCGCAGCAACTGCGCTCGGCAATTCTGTATCTAATGCTCATTCTGTCACAAAAGCATTCCATTCGATCAAGCACGTAGCGGGCATAAAAGGTGCATTTGTAATATACAAAGATATGCTCGCAAGATGGGGCGAAATTCCAGAAATCGTGAGAATAAAATTTTGAGCAGGTCTTAGTTAGTTAGGATTTATGATTTTTCACCACTTTTATCGCGTAATCGTGTATTACCGGATTGGCAAGAAGTTTTCTACACATTTCTTTTACTTCCTGCTTCACCTTTTCTTCGTTTTCTTTTTCTGGCTCTACCCCTATCCTGAATGTTTTCATCGTTTTTACACTGCGCACGTTTTTAAAACCAAGGAGGTTCAACGCTTTTTTCGTGTTCTCACCTTCAGGGTCTGCAACTCCGTGCTTCAGCTTTATCGTTACATCTATTTCCATTGTTTCATCCACAAACCTCCTTCCCTGCGTCACAGTCTCCTGTAATAGAAATCCTTTCTTTCCGCATCTTTTACATCGTACATTCCTCTCACGTCTATCAATACCGGCTTATCATTCATAAACTTCTTTATATCCTCTAAATCAATCTTCTTAAATTCGTCATGCGCAACCGTTATAATCACGGCGTCTACCTTCACGCTCAACCTTTCTAAAGCATCTACACCAAAGTTTTCTATGTCGCCTTTTTCGAGGAGAGGGTCATAGCCAAACATCTTCACGCCAAACTCTCCGAGCTCCTTTACTATCTCTCGTACCGGACTTTCTCGTGTATCCGGAACATTCTCCTTATAAGTTAGACCCATTATCAGGACCTTGGAATCCCTTATTACCTTCCTCACATCGTTCAACGCTTTCACAGTCATTAGAGCGACATGCCTTGGCATGTAATCATTTATCGCCCTTCCCGCTAAAATCACCTGCGGATGATAGCCGAGCGCTTTCGCTTTATACACGAGGTAATAGGGATCAACGGGGATACAGTGCCCACCCACAAGTCCGGGCTGGTATTTATGGAAATTCCATTTTGTACCCGCGGCTTCTAATACTGCTTTTGTATCTAACCCCATCTTATCGAAAATAAGCGAAAGTTCGTTCATCAATGCGATATTCAAATCCCTTTGAACGTTCTCTATCACCTTAGCAGCTTCTGCAGTCTTTATGTCTCTTGCCTCGAAGATGCTTGGTATGACTTTTTTATACAGTTCGACAACGATTTCGGTTGTTTCTTCATCCATCCCTGCAATTATTTTGGTTATTTTATCCAAAGAATACGTCTCATCACCAGGATTTATCCTTTCGGGAGAATATGCAATTTTAAAATCTTCTCCACACCTCAGTCCGGATTCTTTTTCCAATATCGGCTTTACTACTTCCTCAGTTACCCCCGGATAGACGGTTGATTCTAAAACAACCACGCAGCCTTTTTTCAGATTCTTACCAACTGTTTCTGCTGCCGACGTCACAAAAGACAAATTCGGTTCTTTCGATTTCGTTACCGGCGTGGGAACCGCGATTATTATGAAGTCTGCTTCCTTAATCAAAGAGGGGTCGGAGGTGAACTCCATGTTCTCTTCGTTAGCCTTTAATTCTTTCACCTTCTTCTCATTCACATCGTAGCCAACCACCTCAAAATACTGCGAAAATGCTCTGGCTAACGGCATGCCTACATATCCCAAACCAACTATACAAACTTTTGCTTCATTTAGCTTAACTTTCTCTTCCATCCCTGTTCTCACCTTCTCAACCATAACAATAGATTAACATATCCATAACTCTTTTTATCTCTTCAACGAACTCATCTATACTTCTGTAAATAAAAAGATTCTCTCCTCCTATTTTTATAATACTACGGTTCAAGCGATTGCTGGTTAGTTAGTTCATCATCACCAAAATACCCATACATGACAGCGTTACTATTATCCCTGCGATTATCACGCCCGCGAAAATAGCCGAAAATGCATACCTATGCCGAATGCCAAATACAAAAGCAATTGCACACGCAGTCCATGCACCTGTCCATGGTAAAGGTAGTGCAACAAAGGGGATCAGCGCTAAGGAGCCATATCTCCCTATTCTATTGTTATCGTTATATCTCCTTGTTCTTGTGAATAGCCACTCAAAAAATCTATCGAAGATAGTGTACCTTCTCAGCCAGATCGAAACCGGGTCAAGAAAAAGGAGTAAAGGCACTACTGGAAGCATGTTCCCTATCACCGACAGAACAAAAGCTTGATGGGGTGTTATCTCGCTCGCCAACGCAATAGGTATGGAAAGTCGAAGTTCCGCAAATGGCAACATCGCTATTAACATCACCTTGATGCCTTCGGGTAGCATATCCATCATATTAAACACCTCTGTAATATTCCTGTTTTGAGGATATAAAAAGTATCTGCTTTAGCTAAAGAAAGAAGCTTTACCATCAAACTTTCTTAAAAAGAAAGTTTAATCAAAGAAACTGGGGTGCGCCCCTAAAAGTAGACACTAAGTTAAGAAATAAGAAAAAATGAAAAAGGGGTGCAAGATGAAAAGAAGGAGGAAATACACACGGGATTTCAAAATTGGTGTAATTAGAGAGGT
>QMVO01000275.1 GCA_003661125.1 Methanosarcinales archaeon | reverse complement strand
GTATCCCCACACCCCCACTCAGATTTTCCGCCATCAAAAAAGTAATACGGATGCTATATTTAAATACCCCTGCTTCCACTCCAAATGTTGCGCTGATGGATTACCACCCTAACCATTATTGCAGGAATATCGCATGGAAAGTTTTAAAATAAAGGGTAGCTATACAAATACAAATCGCTTTTCATACACTTTTTCTTTTTTACAAAAAGAAAACCTGTACTAAAAGAAAAACTTACAATGACCGAGTTCTCGCTCATAACCCGTTTGGTGTGATATATTCCGGGTATCATCTGAAAAAAATTGAAAGAGTCAAACTTAAAAAGGAAAAAACTTTAATGGTGCTGATGCTTTTTATTCTTAGCGATATGATGTGAGGTGATGGAAAATGATAAATAAAGAGATAATAAACATAAACGAGTTTGCAAAACTCGACATACGGATTGGAAAGGTAGAGAATGCAGAAAGAGTCGAGGGGAGCAAGAAGTTAATCAAGCTCGATGTTGATATTGGGAATGAAAAGAGACAGCTTGTTGCTGGAATTGCAGAAGAATACGATCCTGAGAGTTTGATTGGTGTACTCGTTCCCGTCCTGGTCAATCTGAAGCCTGCAAAGCTTATGGGTGTTGAGAGTCGAGGAATGATTTTAGCGGTGGATGTTGATGGAAAACCGATTTTATTGCATCCTGATAAAGAAGTTCCCGCGGGCTGTCGAATCCGCTAAATAAAAAGTGAATAATCGAAAACAGCATTTGGAAGAAGAAGAAAGTGAAGACATTTTGTACCGGCATCGAATGACAGAATGGCAGCAAGTAAGACCATTAGCGCAATGGTCGGTGTATTTTGACCCGATGACAAAAATAGCATATTCGCATGTGGATTATCTTTCTGAGGAAGTCCAGAGGAGACTGATACAGAAGCACGCTTTTGAATCTCACAGCCAAAGGGCTTACTTCGTAGTTGAGAACAACAAACTCATTGAATATAAAGGTCTTACCTTGCCATACAGTGCCGAGATAGTGGCTGCAAGTGGTCAACCTCGAGGATTACTTTTAAAGGAGCACGGCGAGCGAGAGGCGAGAGCGTTAAACGACATTGCCCAAAAAGGAGCGGGTGCCGTTAAAGCTGAGTATCACGAGGTTGGAATGGCAATACTAAAACGAGCAGGTACAAAGATAGAGGTGAGACCTCTGGCTGCTGCTGATGAGAAGAAGGAACTGGCAAATGGCAAATTTCCGGCTGGTGAAATCATCCATTATGGTGTTCTCAAAAGATGTGGCGAAGATTATATCCCTTTTATCAGGCTTGATCTTTTTCAAATAGTGCAACAGCTTGCCAGAATGGAAGGGAAAGAGCATGTTGAGCTTCTGTCTAATGCGGTGGCAAAATTAGGTGCGATATTGAGAACAGCTCATGAACTTGGAATTTACCATTGTTTCACCCATCCCGGGAATGTAGACGCTCATGGCAACTTGATAGATTATGAACATGCGATATACAGAGATGAGATTTCTGGATTTCGAGAAAAAATAGCTGAAAAAAGAAGTGAAATAGGGCTGTTCAGTGAGGAAGGTTTGAGATTTAGAGATATAGACGTCTTTTTTGGGGGTGAACGTGAGATTCTGAAGAGATGCCGAGAAAACTTTAAACTCACTCATGAGGAGTTGATGATGAAGGTGAGGTTCCTGAGAGAAAACATCTCACTGTCCGTGGGTATTCCGGTTTTTGAGCTTCTGGCGCATTTGAACATAGGATTCTACGAAGATACATTGAAAAAACTTCCTATCCGAGACCAGAGGAGAATAATCGAGGCGTTTATTGATCATTATTGCATCGCGAATAATTGGGTCAAGAAAAAAGTCTTTTCAGAACTCGCGAAAAAAGGCGAATGGACTGAGCAGGCAAGTGGATTCATCACCAATGCTGGGGCGAGCATTGGACAGATCCCCAGCGAGTTTATATTGAACTTATGGGAGCAGAAGCAGCCACTGCCAGAACGGTGAAGCTCAGGAGGACTCTATAAACACTTTCTTTTTTGATTATATATATAGATATAGATAGATAATAGATAGAAAGGTTCATTTAATACAAGAACATGCCGAAGTGGGAGATACATAATAAATGGGCAGAGAAGATGGGAATAACAAACGAGATATCGAACTTTGTAAACCACTTGAGTGACTTTCCCGAAGGATGTAAGGAGTTCATGGAGTTCTGCGAGTGCGAAGGGGGAGAGATATTATTGCAGTTGGTAAAGGCTCACGATTTTAGAATGATAATGAAGATTCCCAAATATCTTCAGGTAGTATTTTTGCGGCGTCAAAAAGGGAGTGAATACGTAAAAGCCTGGTATTTACATTATGTCTTGGATTACATAAAAATGGCGCCAGCATTAAGCCCTGAAGAGGTAATAAAAAGGACAGAGAATAGGTTTGAGCGCTGTCATGAGTTAGAAATCATAAAAGAATTTGTGAAGGAAAACGCAGAAGAGATATTGGTGGATTGCAGATAGATAACCGTGGACTTAATTAATGTTAATTTCCAAATCACAAATAGCAGGATAACGAAGCATTACAACAAAAGTGACAAAAGAATAAGAAGATAGTGAGAGCGGACTTAACATAGGTGTTTTTTCACCTCCCGGACTCTCGCATTGACCCGCAAAGACGTTACCCTCATGCACCCTTTCTGACCCAGAATAGCCTGCCCTCATATCGCATCAACTGAAAGTCCCCACCATAACACTTGTGTATCTGTATCCAATTCCACGCCACAAGTCCGCCGTGTTTCCCTCGGCGTCGCCCGTGGGATCGGTGAGCGACTTCGGCGGGCTGTGGGGGCCGCAGTGCTCGTAGACCTGCGTTGTCCCGTCAGGACGGTTCTCCGTCACCTTGACTGCGGCGGGGTCGTAAGTGAAGCTCGTGGTGTGACCGTAGGCGTCCGTTTGGGAGATGACGCGGGAGGCGGTTACACCGTTGAGTTTCTGGATATCGTAGGCCTGGGTGTAGGGGATGTTGCCGACCGGCCACTCCACCTCGGTGATCTGGTGATGGTACTCACGCGTACCCCATGCCTTCCAGGTGTAACGAAAGGTGGTGGTCTGCCCCGTGGGATCGGTCACCGAGCGCAGGGTCCAGACATTCTCGTTGTCGGCGCCATGCGCTTCGTGGATCAGGTTCACCTGCCGGCCCGCCTAGTCGGTCACCCGCACCAGGTCGGTATAGCGCCGATATCTTGGTAGGTGAAGTCCAGAGAGCGGCTCAGGCCGTCCTCCACGCGGGAGGGGTACAGTGTATCGGGCTCATCATAGGAGTAGATGAGCTGGTTGCCGTTGCGGTC
>QMVO01000274.1 GCA_003661125.1 Methanosarcinales archaeon | reverse complement strand
TTTCAAAACAAATGGTGGAGTGCAAAATAACATGGCTGAAAGGCAGCACAGAAAGCTTTTGAAGCACAAGCAAAATACAATTGGATATCTTTTTGCTTTTCCATGGATAGTCAATTTGCTTGTCTTTGTACTCTTTCCTATCGCATTTTCTGCTTACCTCAGTTTCACACGTTACGATGGCGTTAATCCACCAAAATGGCTTGGTTTGACGAACTATAAAATAATGTTCACGCTGGATCCTAGCTTTTGGAAAGCTTTTGGTAATACATTGTATTACATGTTTGGTTCGGTATTCCTAAAGGTTTTTATATCCTTAATTCTCGCGGTGATTTTGAACAATGCGCGCAAAGGTATGGGAGTTTTCAGAACCATCTTTTTTCTTCCGGTGGTCTTACCAGTTGTTCCGGTGATGTTTCTGTGGATGATGCTTTTCAATCCAAATGGGTTAATAAACAGGTTTCTAGCTTTTTTTGGGATTCCTGGTCCACTTTGGTTGAATTCACCTGCATGGTCAAAACCAGCTCTTATAATGATGAGTCTTTGGGGTGTTGGCGGAATAATCGTCATTTTCTTGGCAGCACTTCAAGATATCCCCAGAAATCTTTACGAAGCAGCACAATTGGACGGTGCAAACTCTGTGCATATATTCTTCAGAATAACTCTTCCCATGCTTTCTCCTGTGATTTTGTTTTGTGTTGTGACCGGTTTTATCTCAGCATCGCAGGTATTTGCTGAGGCCTACATAATGACAGGTGGTGGTCCTCTCGAATCGACCACTTTTGTTAATTTGAAGATCTATTTGCTTGCGTTCAAACAAGGAGATATGGGGTATGCCTCAGCAATGGCATGGTTCATGTTCCTTATAATGGTTCCTCTAACAATAGTGGTTTTCCGTGTCTTCAGGAAATGGTTAACTATCGACTGAGGTGGTATGATGAGGAACCTTTCCATTAGAAATATAAAGATAGCAATTGTTTACGCTGTTTTGGTGCTTTTATCAATAATTTTCTTAATACCGCTTTTCTGGATGATTTCAACCTCACTCAAGTCAGATGAGGAAGTCATGACTGCACCTATAAAATGGGTCCCAAGTACTCTAAGGTGGGATAACTATGTAAAAGCAGTGGAAGCTTTCCCGTTTTTGCTATATTTACGTAACACAGTTTTTTTGACGATAATCAACACTATCGGAACCTTGTTAACTGGTTCACTGGTCGCTTACAGCTTTGCAAAATTGAAATGGAAAGGTAAAAGGCTCTTATTTGCGATTACAATTGCCACGATGTTTATACCTGGGCATGTCCTTGTGATCCCTACCTACATAGTGTACTCAAAACTTGGATGGGTGAATACATACCTACCTTTGATTATTCCATCTTGGCTTGGTGGCGGTGCATTCACCATCTTCCTATTAAGGCAGTTCTTTATATCTCTTCCCGATGAAATTATAGAAGCAGCGCGGTTGGATGGTGCATCGGAATTGGCGATCTTTACTAAAATAGTTCTTCCAATATCGGTGCCTGCTTTGGTAACCGTAAGTATTTTCACGGTGCTTTTCGTTTGGAACGATTTTTTTGGGCCGCTTATATACCTTCACAAAAGTGAATTATGGACTTTGTCGATTGGTTTGAGAAGCTTTCAACAAAGATACACGACACATTGGAATTTGTTAATGGCTGCTTCAACGCTTATGTCTTTGCCAATGATAGTAATTTATTTCTTCTTGCAGGACAAGATAGTCAAAGGTTTTGCCCTCAAAGGAGGGTCTCATTGAACATGATGAAAAAGTTCGGATGTTTTTTCTTGATACTTTTGTGCATAAATCCTGTTTTTGCAGGGATACAAGAGGTGATAATAATACCCTTCAGTCATCTCGATATAGGTTTTACAGCCACCCCACAAGAAGTGTCTGAACAATACGCAACGTTATTTGATGGCTTGTTGGAGATTTTAAGGAAGTTGCCAGATTATTCTTTCACGGTGGAATCCTTTTGGCAGTTTCAACAGTGGCTTAGAAATGCTTCGAAAGAAGAGTTAGAAAAAATTAAGACATATGTTCAGCAAGGTCGCTTGGAATTCACGGCAAACTTTGCAAACATGCACACGGGATTCCAGAATGAACTCACACTTTACGAGACAGTAGCTTATCCAATACGGAAGTTGAAAAAGCTCGGAATAGATGTTCAAGTTTGTATGCAAGATGATGTCCCTGGATTCACTGCAGACTTACCAGACATCCTTGCGGATCTTGGAATAAAGTACTTGATAATAGGATTGAATGACAAATTTTCAAATGTACTTACATTGCCTGGGCCTTCACACATCTTTTATTGGGAAGGTCCAAGAGGTGGTAGAGTTCTTACATATGTTACCAAGCGAAGTTATATGGAGGGTATACTCATCAGATCAGCAGCTGAGCTAGAGCAAATTGTAAGTGAAACAGAAAAATCCGGATATAAGTATAATGTTTTGCCATTGCTCGCCGCTTCCGACAATGGAGGTTACGAACCCGGGGTAATGGCTCTGATAAGGCTTGCGAGAACGTATTATGAAAAATTGCGTGTTACTGTTTCGACGCCATCGGCTTTCTTTAAAAAAATCGAAAGGGATTATGGTAATTCTTTCCCCACATACAGAGGAGACTGGTCTGGATGGTGGGAAATAACCAAAACTGGATGTCCGTACTCTTCTGGTATGGTGAGATGGGGACAAGATGCTTTGGAGGACCTTTTAAAAACTGGTACCATTTCGATCAATAATCCTTACTACGATGCAATTGTGGAAAAACTTCTTCTTTTTACCGAACACACGGCTTCCTGTGGAGCAGGTTGGCCCGGTCTCTTTACGCTTGAACAGACGGAAATTTCGAATAAAACGGTGGTTGAATATGCAGCAAATGCTTATAGTTTGCTCATGAAATTCTTGCGATCAACTTTTTTGCGAAAGGAGGATGCCATACCGGTTTTTTGTAGATCGAATAAACCGATTAAAACGACATTGAAGGTACCAGTAATTTTACAGGGTGATCATGTGGGCACAATAGCAGTTAACGATCAACAATTTAAGGCTTGGTCTTTTTCTGAACCGTCTACCGATACTTATGAACCTTTTGCTCAAGGTCTCAAAGCTCGTGTAGTTTTAAAACCTGGTTTGAATTACCTACAAATAGGAGATTTTCGAAAATGCAATTTCTCAAGGACAAAGATGCGAATCATAGAAAACGACTTTTACAGAATTGAATTGAACGCCGATCTAACATTCGACGTATTTGACAAAGAACTCGGTACTTTGGTGCTGAAAAGCGCAGGTAGAGTTACCCGTAGATTCACGGGTAAGAATAATGAG
>QMVO01000273.1 GCA_003661125.1 Methanosarcinales archaeon | reverse complement strand
CTTATTTCTACGTTCATGGGTGCTTCTCCTTTCTATTTGGATTTCTGATAAAAACCCTTTTAAAGGAAAAGCGCCCTTTTTTCTACCCTCTCAGAATTTACACAAGATATTTTACACTACCAACGCCTATGCCGTCATAATACATCGAACCCAGCCAAACTTGAGCATCAACATACCCTTGCTCTGCCGCTTTCCGGTACCATTTAAAAGCCTCTGCAATATCGGTGGGGAAACCTTTACCACCAAAACCCTGATACATTCTTCCCAATTTATACTGCGCATTAGGATTCCCTATCTCTGCTGCTTTTCGGTACCACTCGGCAGCCTTTGTATAATCTTTAGGAACGCCTTTGCCACGATAATACTTCTCGCCAAGATTATACTCAGCCGTCCCATCTTCCTGATTCGCAGTCTTATCAACCTTTTTACTTTGCTCGGAATGCGTATTTTGCGAGTGGTTATTCGTAGATGTTTGTATTTTGTCTTGCTGACTTATTACACAGGAACTGGAAAAAAGAACAAAAAATAGTAATGCCATACCAACGCATATATTTTTCATGCTTAACTCCCTACTAAGGATTGTGGCTCAAAGACAAGTGCTAAATTCCGCAGTAGTGACGTAGACTCCAATCGATCATGTCTCCTTTGCAGGTATTCATCGGAAAATGTTCGCTTGCATAGTAAAAAAATGACCCAAAGATCAGTGGTGCGGTGTATTGCGTCCTCTGGATTGACTGGTATTCTAAATATTCAATGTGTCCACTCTACCGTTTTAAGGTCTGTCATGGTCTGATACAAAGCTCATCTGCTCAATAAGCAAAATAATATAACCCAGTGTTCTCGAATCAAATGTCAAAACCAATAGGTGGCGTGGGGGCCGGGGGAGAAAACCCCCGGCTACCCGATTATCTTTTTTTATTTAATTTTATCCACACAGAGCTCTGGATGATCCTCAATAATATTGTTAAAATATCTCTTGAACCAAATATATTTATTTAGAATATCAATTTTGTTTTTGTTTTCTTTGATTCGTTTCTCTATATGCTTTTTGGTTAGTTCAACATGCGCTTTTTCATCTGCACTTTTTAGTGAATGGGAAACAGAGAATATCGTATCAAGGAAGTATATATTATCCTCGTCTTTTCTGAGTAGGGTAGCTGACCATTTATTAATAATTTTGTCTAGTTCTGGTACTTTTATTTCATGGTAATATTTTTTGACAAGATTTTTGGAAACTATTATCCTTGGATAAATTGCTTCCTTCTGTTCCTTTCCATAGGCATCCAAAAAACCAGGTCCTAATACAATATTCTCTCTATGATAAATATTTCCTTCGACAACTGCTCCCCGAGCAAATAAACCTGACTTTAATAAAAGGGTACATATTAAAGTAATCTGGTATAAGGAAGCATTTACAGGATCTTCAGGGATTCTAGAAGACAATACAAAACAATCTGAAAATGCGGTAAATTCCATCCTGACATCAAGCTTTTTACCAAATCTCTCTTTTATTCCTTCATTGTATTTTATTGCATTTAAAATATTTATCAGCCATGGAATTCTGCCTGGTTCCTTTTCAGATCTTAAAATAAGGTCAGAAAAACCAAGAATATCAATAAAAGCAACAAGTCTATTTTCGTATTTTTGTTCCATTATTTAATCATAATCTATCATAACGCTCAATGATGAAGATAATGCCAAGCCTAACCAGCTGGCTTTGAAGCGCCAGCGGAAAAACCAGTCGGGTTGAGGCTGATGTTCGACAATCATTGTGCTCTCTTCAGTTGACTTGCCTCTCGTTCATATTGACGCCGAATGAAACTGTTGTTGTATGTTTCGAGAAGGTACTTAAGGTCCATTTTTTTCTGATTTAGGCACCCCGTGAGAATATCTGACACGAACTCTCTCAAGACATCTCGCATCTCAAAGCATGTTGACATCGCCTTGTCGATGTTGGGGAAAACAATATCCTTTACCGTCGCATCCCGGTGGGCCACCCATCTGTCACGGAACGTCCTCATTTCCTCGCGGAACACAGAGAAGGTGTTTTCTGTGAATCCTCCTGCGGTCCATATTCGGGTTCGCACAGCGTCGAGAGAGAAGTCCCCGTTTGTCGGGGGTAGGTCTGATCGTCCAAACAACTGTGTGAAATGCGTATGATCTTTGTAGTTGTTGAAAATGTGGCACCACTCGATTGCAGCGATATCGCCAAAACAGTTTTGAGTAAATGCCCACATTTCTCCGCCTTTTCCTGTGGCGGAATTAAAAAGATAGACTGCGCGAATGCAGTCGCGACAGGCCCAGTCCATCAGCCAGATACGATGTCTGTCTTGTTCATTCATGGTTTTGTCGAACATGTAATAAGCGCCCTATTTTATGTAGAAAAATACAGCAGGTCATTTTAACTACCTGAATTTTCAGAAAACAATAAAATTAGCCGTATTTAATTACGGCTTATCTCCACCCTCCGGCACAGTTGACAGGAAATCATTTTTGAGCGATCCCACCCGCCTTGCCTGAGCTCGCGATGGCGGGCAGGTCAGAAAGCCAGCCGATAAAAGTACCCAAGAATGGATATTATGAGATTGATTTGTATTCAAACTGATTGAGAGGTACAGGACGACCGGGCCTTCCAAATTCGTCCATACCGATTCTTGTTATTCGCTCCTCTTTGTATATGCCTTGAGGGGATGGATTGTCAAATTTAAAAAGTGATATCCGATGGGCAAAAAACGATCCAGGCGGCTGGATAAGCCCCAAAAAAGGGCAAGCTTTTGACAAAAAAACTGAAAGTAAAAAATCCGTCCGGTGACAAAAGGATAGATCAGCTATAAGAAACCATATCGCATTTTGACTTTTTGAGAAATGGTTGGAGCTTGCTTGATGAGCTTCGTGGCCTTGGTAAGATCGTCCTCAGACAGCTTACCAAGATAGATATCTGGATCCTTGTCTATCTCTCTCGCCAGTAGTTTTAGATCCCACTCGAAAATGGCGGTACAATCCAGATACGAGTCATGATCCAAATACGAGCGTCCCGAACTACACAAACGAAGATGAAAATTTCGGAGTTCTTTAGTTGGGAAATGGGTGGGATTGATTGATGAGTTGATAAAGGAGACAGCCACATGATTCTCTGCCTGGCTCGTTTCCCAGATTACTAAGCGTTTATATTTTGGCGGGCGCGTTTGCTGTGTATAGAGCCTTATAACGGCTCCTCTCTTCAGACATCGGGCGCCGAAATCACCTCTCAACTCCTTGGGGAGACTTCGCCACAGGCCCCCAAAACCCGACGACATTATGCTTCCAGCATCCTGACATTTTCCGATAGTAAACGCATATATCTCAGAAT
>QMVO01000272.1 GCA_003661125.1 Methanosarcinales archaeon | reverse complement strand
GATCTCTTCCACGTTTAAGCTTAATATCTCCTCAGGTATGGCATGCATAAAATTGTAAATGAAAATAGCTTTATTTAAAATTTTCGGTTTTGTTTTGTCCCACAGGATATTGAGCAATTACGATTAATACTAATTGGAATCTTTGCAACGCCCTCCTCCTTTGTCCCGTTCTCGGAAACCACATCCATAATTATAAAATCCGTTGCTTCAATGATTTTCCTATGAAGGGCTAATCACGTATCTTATGTAATGATAAATAAATATATTAATAATAAAAGCAACCAGAAATGCAACCAGAAATATTTGCCTCATTTTCAAGCCCAATTCAAAGAGTCATTCGGAAAAAGGGCTTTTCAAGCCCGACAGACCCACAAATAAAAGCAATTCCTTCAATAATAGAAGGAAAAAACGTACTGCTAATTGCACCAACGGCAACGGGAAAAACCGAAGCGGCACTTTTACCTGTTTTGGATGCATTAATCAGAACAGAGCGAAAAGAAAAAGCAGGAACCAAAACAGGAATAAAAGTCCTTTACATCACTCCCCTGAAGGCTTTGAATCGAGACATGCTTGAACGATTACAATGGTGGTGTAAAGGGCTTGACCTGAAGTTGGGAGTGAGGCACGGCGACACATCTACGAGAGAAAGAGAAGCGCAGGCAATGGTTCCTCCTGCTATCTTGATTACAACACCGGAGACTTTACAGGCGATATTACCAGGTAGGATTATGCGTCAGCATCTGGCTTCAGTTGAATGGGTAATCGTAGATGAAGTGCATGAACTTGCATGCGACAAGCGCGGCTCACAATTAGCGCTTGCATTGGAGCGGCTTCGCTACCTGAAAAATGCTGATTTCCAGGTCATCGGCTTATCAGCTACCATAGGCTCGCCAGAAAGAGTGGCGAAATTCTTGGTCGGAACAGAGAGGGATTGCGAGATAATCAACGTCCCCGTATCACGCTCAATGGAGGTAGAGGTTTACTATCCAAGAGCCGATTCAGATGATTATAAACTGGCAAGGGAGCTTTATACTTATCCAGAAGTCGCCGCTCGGTTACGACTGATGAGAAGACTTGTCGAACAGCATAAATCCACACTTATATTCACAAATACTCGTTCGATAACAGAAATTCTCGGCAGCAGGTTCCGCGTTTGGGATTTGAACTTTCTCATGGGTGTACATCATGGCTCACTGTCTAAGCCGACGCGAATAGGGGTTGAAAAGGGAATTAAAGAGGGAAAACTGCATGGTATTATCTGCACGAGCTCTTTAGAATTGGGGATAGACATAGGAAGACTGGATTTTGTTATTCAGTATAACTCACCGAGACAGGTGACAAGGCTTCTTCAACGTATAGGTAGAAGCGGTCATAAAATAGGTGGCATTGCAAATGGAGCAATAGTGGTTCAGGATTCAGACGATGCGTTGGAAGCTTTAGTAATTTGTCGCCGTGCGCTCGCGGAAGATTTAGAGCCCGCCAGTATTCCAGAGAAGCCACTTGACGTACTTGCGCATCAAATAGCGGGATTACTTCTAATGAAGAGAAGATGGAGCTTTGAAGAAGCTTTGAACGTAATAAAAAAGGCATATCCGTATCGCGAACTCGAGGAGCAAGAATTGGTCACCGTTCTAAACTACATGTATTCCCGAATCCCAAGGCTCGTGTGGTTCTCTGGCGAGGACAAAATATTTCTGAGACCTAAACAGATAAAACCGCTCTACAGCTATTATTTCGAGCATTTATCAATGATTCCGGAAGAGAAGCATTTTCTGGTCGTGGATGAGGGAGAAAAACCAGTGGGTGTGTTAGATGAAGCTTTTGTTGCAGAATACGGCAATCCCGGGAACAAGTTCATAGAAGGCGGTCGTGTGTGGAAAATATTGCATTTGTATGGGGGGCGGATTTATGTAAAGCACGAAGATGACCCCACCGGTTCCATCCCAAGCTGGGTAGGAGAAGAGATTCCGGTTCCCTATGAAATTGCGGAAGAAGTGGGGAAAATCCGTGGGTACGTGGAAACCGAGCTTGAAATTGGTAGCGAGGTTGATGAGATAGAAAAAAAACTCTTAAAGGAATATCCTTGCAAAGAGGAGACTATTACAAGAGCCTTAGACGAAGTTGTTCAGCAAATAAAAATGGGTTATCCCGTGCCGACCGATAAGCTGATAACGCTCGAAAGATGGAATGAATATATAATCCTGCACTGCTCGTTTGGGCTACTTGCAAATAGAACTTTCGCGATGCTCATAGCTACTTTAATATCTGACTTGATGGGCGTTCCTGTGGGCGTGCAGCAGGATCCGTACCGTATAATGCTTAAAGTGGAGGAAACCAAATTGGAGCCCGAGGAGATCGAGGAGATCATCCTTGATTTATCATCCAAGCCAATCGAAAAGCTTGCCTTGAAAGCATTAGTCAGAAGCAGGTTATTTAAACGAAGGTTTATTCATGTAGCAAGGAGATTTGGAGCCTTGGCAAAGGATGCATCACTGAGCGACATCGACTTAGACAACTTGATAAGGAGTTTTGAAGGTTCTGCAGTATTTGATGAGGCGATTAGAGAATCTCAGGATAAGGATGTGGATATAGAACTGACTGCCCGGCTTTTAAAGCGGATAAATGAGGGTAGGCTAAAAATAGCGGTAATAAAAGGAAAGGAGGGCAGTCCTATTGCAGGGATTGTCGAAGTAATAAAAAGGGGATACGAATTAATCCCACCGGAGAGGATGCATCGGGTCATAATAAAATACGTAAAAGCAAGGTTGTTAGATGAATCCTTGACGTTTGTATGCACAAATTGCTGGCGGTATGCAGAGATTATGAGAATAAACGATGTGGAAACGGAGCAGCTTCGGTGCCCGGAATGCAAGTCGAACAGGATAGGAGCGTTAAAAGCGGATGAGAACGAAATAAGGAAGGAAATACGTAAAAGTAGAAGCAAAGTTAAAAGCATGAAAGGAAGTAAGTTGATTACAGAAGCGATAAAATCGGCAGAGTTGATTTCAACCTACGGTAAAGCGGCTTTGCTTTCCTTGGCGGGTAAAGGTGTTAAAGTTAGTGATGCCGCAGAGATACTGAAAAAGGAAAAAGCGGTAAACGAGAACCTGGTAGAGCTCATAATCGATTCGGAAAAGGAGGTTTTGAAACGCAGGTTTTATAGACAAAGATAGGTCAATCACCCGTTGCTGAATCGGTTTGTTTATGTGTCCTTTTTTCTTCCATTTTTTTTCCCGTATTTGTTTAGCTCATTTCAAACAAAGCTCATTGACGAGCAATTTTTTGAGTTCGTCGTAGACATCTTTTCCCTGTAACCGCCACGTGGCGAAGACGGAAGCGATGTACTGGTAATATTC
>QMVO01000271.1 GCA_003661125.1 Methanosarcinales archaeon | reverse complement strand
GCTATATTGTGTTTAGTGAAGACCTTCATTAGATCGTTCATAATAAACAAACATATCGTTCAGTATTTATAAATCTTTTGTTTACGACAGTAGTTCCGAAATGGTGTAGTTCAGAATCATCCACTCAGGCATATATTAGCAAGATGATAAATAGAAGAATAAAGAAGACCTATAAAATTTATGGATGCTGATTGTGGCATATTTTTGTGGATAAATGCTGTAAAAAGTACGATTTTATTCACATTAATGCAAAAATCAGTCTAAAAAGTTGATAGCTCACGCTAAATGCTGTCCATGCTTATGCCCGGGATGCAGTCAACTCAGGGCTAACTTACTGCGGAGTTCCACGACTCTATTCTCATTATACGCTTTCAGTTTCGCATAGAACTCGCAGAAAGGCAACCAATTCGAGGATTTATCAACGAAGTAATTCTGTATATCCTCTGAGATCAGCGATTTCAACTCGTAGGCGGTGATAGTCAATACTCTCTTCTGCACGTTCAGGAAATTATGAAGGATAGACTGAATGGTGAAGAAGAGAACCCTCGCAACTGCCTTCTTTGAGCATGTTCTTATCTTAAATTCTCGTTTCATCCTGTATCCCGTTTCTATATTCCATCTCTTCTTATACTCCTCAGGAACCGTCTTCACGAACGCATCAACCGAGCCGAAGTTTATACAGGTGGCAAACAGCAGGAATTCATTGCTCTTTTTATCTTCAGCGTCATAGTCGTGATTTGGTATCGCCAGCAGATAAAACTCCGGACACCTCTTGTCATCGAAGCGGTATTTGAAGATCGCAGGCGTGACGCCATTTTCTCGCTTGTGCTCCTCCAGCATCCTTTTTATCCGCTTGTTGCTCTTCGCAGCCATAATAAAATCAACGTCCATGTTGAACAGTGCAAGGATAGCGGAGACATTAAAGAACTCTCTATCTAAAAACATCGTTCTTATTATTAGCCCTCTCTCTTTTATCCTTTTTAGTAGCCCCCCAATCAGAATAGCGTAGTCCTTCTTCAATGCGTTAATATCCACGATGTCAAGTGTCAGTTTCGTGTTCCATAGCATGTCAATAGTGAAGAAAGAGTAGCCCCATGAGGTTCCATTCTTCGCCTTTATCCCCCTTACGCCTTCCGTGTTCCTGTCCCCGTAATATCCCACGTTATGAAAGTCAACGGCAACATCTACTGGCTCATTCGGCATTCCGATTAACGAAAGAATCTCACTATTTACCACTCTGAAGAACGCTAATATATCTGCGATGTCGTTTTCGTAAATGTAGCTAAACACCGTGCTATCGGAGGGTATCGCAGAGTCCGGCATCCTTCGCTTGAGCTCTTTCACAGCTGCGGCAGTAGAATTTGATGTAGATGTCGCGGCATAGGCTACAACTGCCATCACATCCTCCAGCGTGTAATCAGCGTTCTCTGGTATCTTTATTATCCCGCCATTGCTGCATAACAGCTCAGAAAGCATTGAAAAAAGATTCACGTTGCTTCCTGTAAGCCCCACATCCCAATCTTCCTGCTTCGCTCTCTTTGGTATTCTTACTATTCCTCTGGTTTTGTCCAGACGTCGCTGTACTTTTTCTTTGCGCTTCGTGCCAAGACTCTTATTCGGCTCCTTCTTCCATAGGTTACGCCACTTCTCCAACAGCTCTTCATACGCGTCGCTCGTCTCTTCCAAAGTTTTTATATCACTGGCACTATACAAATTAACGGAGGGTATCCAGGAATAATCGCCCTCCATAGCCCATATGCCACCCATGGGTGGTTGGAACTGGTTCATTTTTCCTCTCCTTCTTAGGAGAGGATTTTATTTTGTTTACTATTGTGAAGTAGGGGTATTTGACGATATGAAAAACCTTTTTTGGGGTCTATTGCCATAGGTGGAGAGTGTGCATCGGCTGGCCCGTGCTAAACATGACCCGTAAGAGGTCGAGTATTTGACTGGGCTGGACCAAGCGGCTATCAAAATGCTCCTGTGAGAGCGAATGGATGCTTGCCGCATAGAGCCAATGCACAGGAGGTAACCACCATGTGGTATATAGGAATAGATGTACATAAAAAGATGTGTAATGCGTGCATAAAAGACAGGGAGGGGAATATTCTGAGAGAGCTTAAATTCCCAAACAAGAGCACTGGAACAGACAAGCTACTTGAAGCTATCGAAGGAAGAGAAGCGAAAGCAGTAATAGAGAGCACGGGAAACATGTGGCTGAGGCTTTATTTGAGTCTTGAAGAAGCAGGCGTGGAAGTGGTGTTAGCCAATCCCAAGAAGACAAAGGCGATAGCAGAGGCGAAGCTGAAGAATGATAAAGTAGACGCCCGCACACTGGCGGACCTGCTGAGAGCAAACTTGATTGCTCCATGCTATGTCCCACCGGAGCAGACAAGGGAATTGAGGAGTCTGGTAAGGCACAGGATAAACCTCGCAAGAGACATGACAAGAGTAAAGAATCGGATACAAGCCATCCTTGACAAGTACGAATTAGAATTTAATGGCACGGACATGTTTGGAAAGGCAGGAATGAAGTGGTTGAAGGGCATCGTCAGTGAGCTGTCAGAAGTAGATCAGTTTATCTTTGATGCGGAACTTCGGCATATTGAGACCTTAAAGGAGTTGGTAAAAGAAGCGGAAGCGAGGATAGCGAAAGAATCGGAAGAGAGTGAAGACGTGAAACTACTCATGGGTATTCCTGGAGTGGATTACTACATAGCACTGCTCTTCACGAGCGAGATAGGAGATTATAGTAGGTTTTCAAGTGCAAACAAGCTGATCAGCTGGTTGGGCTTGGCACCAAGGGTTCACCAGAGTGGAGATACGAGTTACAACGGCAGAATAACAAAAGAAGGTTCACCGAGGGTGAGGTGGGCTCTGGTTCAGGCAGCTCGCTCCGCTGTTCAGTGGGACAATCATTTCAGAACCAAGTATCAAAGAATCCGGGAACGACGTGGAGATGGAAAGGCAATAGTGGCAATTGCGAGGGAAATCGCAGTGACAATGTATCATATGCTCAACCGAAGGGAGGCATATCGATTTAGCAGCGATGCGTTTAAAACCAGAAAGCTTAAAAGACTTGAACGAGAAAGTAATAAATGGGCAAAAAGGAGGGAAGTGCCCGTAGGAGGTGTGACAGCATAAGGAAGTAGGAAATAAAGGCTCTATGTATGCAGTGTACTGATGCCATCCTCTGCTTAGCGTGGATCCTTAGGGGTTTTTCATGGATGTTTAGCTCATTTCAAACAAAGCTCATTAACGAGCAATTTTTTGAGTTCGTCGTAGACATCTTTTCCCTGTAACCGCCACGTGGCGAAGACGGAAGCGATGTACTGGTAATATTCAGCGCCAATCTCCGATCTAAAAGTACCTATGATCTTC
>QMVO01000270.1 GCA_003661125.1 Methanosarcinales archaeon | reverse complement strand
TAGATGAATATTGCAAGAGAGCGGTTAAGCTAAGGATACCGCTTATTGCGTTTACAGAGCACGTGAGAAAGAAGCTTACATACAGGTATCATGACTTAGTAGAGGAGATTCTAACGGCGAGGGAGAATTATCCGGAATTAATAATTCTTACGGGTTGCGAGGCGAGGGTGTTAGAGGGTGGTAGTTTAGATGTTTCGGCGGACATATTAAGGGAGTGTGAGATTGTACTTATGGCTTTTCATTCTTTTCCTGCGGATAAGGAGAAGTATGTAGAAGCATTAAAGAGGGCTCTTTCCAACCCACGGGTTGATATATGGGCACATCCAGGATTGTTCTTGAGGAATGCAGGCTTAAAATTAAGGGAAGAAGAAGTTGCAGCTATACTCGAGATAGCAAGCCGAGAGAATGTATTGATAGAACTTAATGCCAAATATGGATTACCCTCAAAGGATTGGGTGTGGGTAGGGAAAAGAAAAGGGGTGAAATTCGTACGGGGGAGCGATGTTCATAAAGTGGAGGAGCTGAAATGAAAAAACTAAAAAGCTCAGAAAAAGAAAGGGGGCAGAGTTTATGAGTTACTGAGATGCAAAAGAAGAGATAAAAGCGTATATAAAAGGAAAAGATAGGGTATCCGCGGATGAAATAAGTGATGTACTTAGAATGGACATGAGCATGATTAATGAGGTTCTGTTATTGATGGTGAGCCGGTGGTGGCAGAAGTAGTGAAGACATGGAGGGTTTTGAAACAGAGGATTTCAATGATTGGCGTAATATATCCCAGTAAAGATGTATACGCAGGAGTGGTATGAAGCATCTGTGGGTATAAAAAATAAAAAATAAAAAGGAAGACCAAAACAGTAGAAGTCATATATGAAGAGAATGTATTAAAATGTATCTGGCTGGATTGAGAAGAAAGCTAAATCAAATTACGACGTTGGTAGAGATTCCACCGGTTCCTTGGGGGTATTCGTATATGGTTGCGCTTACGCATGATGTCTGATTTTAATGGATAAACGTCATAGGTGATTACATGAAAGTTTGCATACTAACAACAGTGCATCAGCCGTTTGATACAAGAATATTCCACAAAGAGGCAAAAAGCCTTGCGAAGGTGCATGAGGTTGTGTTGGTTGCGCCGGATGAAGAAAGGGCAGATAAAGAAGTAGATGGCGTGAGGGTTATTACGATAAAAAAGCCTGAAAACAAACTTTTACATCCAGTTACAATGTGGCGCGTATTCAAAGCGGGATTCAAGCAGGATTGTGATGTTTATCACTGTCATGAGCCAAGTTCTCTCTTTGTAAGTGCGGTTCTAAAAGTTTTGAAGATGAAAAGATTGATTTACGATGCACACGAGCACTATCCTTCTTTGATTGCAGAGAATTCATTATTTCCTGATTTTATTAGACCTCTTGTGAGATTTCTGGCAGATATAGAAGAGAGAATACTCATCAGGTTTGCGGATGTTGTAATTACGGTAGATGAAATTTTAGCTTTGAAATATAGGAAACATCATAACAATGTCCATATAATCTCAAATTATCCAAGACTTGAGCTATTTAAGCCAGACGATTTAAATTCCGAGAATGGCGGGATTATTTACGTTGGAGGCATCTCAAGAGATCGAGGTATTTATCAAATGATAGAGGTGGCAAACAAAACTAATGCGAAATTAATTTGTGTGGGTAATTTTACCGATGAGTTAAATAAAAACGAAATAACCAATTTTTTAGAAGAGAATCCATCCAAAAATGTTGTCTTTACAGGTCTTCTTTCTCATTCAAAAGTGGTGGAATACTTAAATATGTCAAGGCTCGGCTTGATTCTTCATCAACCGATTCCACGATATATCCATGCAGTATCTATAAAACTCTTCGAATATATGGCATGTGGATTGCCAGTAGTTGCGAGTAACTTTCCAGAGATAGCCAGGGTTGTTAAAGAGGCGGATTGCGGTATTTTAGTTGACCCAACAGATGTTGATGAGATTGTAGATGCCATTTTATATTTGCTGGAGCATCCAGAAGAAGCGAAGAGGATGGGCGAGAACGGAAGAAGAGCAGTAGAGGAGAAGTATAACTGGGAGAAGATGGAGGAGAAGTTGTTAGAGTTGTATGGGAGATTGAAATGAGAGTAGCATCAATAGTAAGAGCGAGACCGAACTTCATAAAATTAGCACCGGTTTCAAAAGAATTGCGAAAAGAAAAGCATGAGGAAATTGTCATCCATACTGGACAGCATTACGATTACGAGATGAATAAGATATTTTTTGATGAGATGGGAATATCAGAGCCGGATCATCATCTGGGTGTTGGTTCTGGCTCACAGGGAGAACAAACTGGAAAGATGTTAAAAAGGATCGAGAAAGTTCTGATGAAAGAGAAGCCCGATCTGGTATTAGTCTTTGGTGATACGAACACAACACTTGCAGGGGGTCAGGCTGCCTGTAAATTGCATATCCGGGTTGCTCATATAGAGGATGGTCTGAGGAGTTATGATAGAAGAATGAGGAGATAACTCGAGTTTTAATCGATCATTGTTCAGATTTACTGTTTTGTCCAACGAGAACAGCAGTTGAGAACTTGAAAAAGGAAGGATTTACTGAGGGCGTGTATCTTACTGGAGATGTTATGGTAGAAGGATTTAGTATTTCCCTGTCATCCGAGGACAGAGAAAAGTTTGAAGACGTTTGGGCTATGGGATAAGCTAAGGAGAAAAGTCAAGGTGATAAAGCCGGTTGGATATTTAGATATGCTGAGGTTAGAAAAGAGTGCCAAGAAGATATTGACAGATTCTGGAGGTGCCATGCATTACATTAAGAGAAACGACAGAGTGGGACAGAGTGGGTTGAGACAGTAGAGGATGGGTGGAATGTATTAACGGGTAGTGGTAGAGGAAAGATTATAAAACAGTCGAATATTTTCGTGCCGGAAGGAGGACAAAGGAATGTATTTGGAGCGGGAGATGCAAGTGAGAGAATCGTTAAAATACTAAGCTCTATCCGAAGATAGTATATACTTATAGAAGGAAGGGCTATTTTTAATTTTAAATAGTTTAAAAGTGTGATTGTGATTGAAAAGAAGAAGGCAATGGGAAGATCGAAGCTAAGGAGGTTAAAATATATGCCAGCAATGACTGAAAAGATTTCCATAGTTTTTTCGTATTTGCTTAGCTCATTTCAAACAAAGCTCATTGACGAGCAATTTTTTGAGTTCGTCGTAGACATCTTTTCCCTGTAACCGCCACGTGGCGAAGACGAAAGCGATGTACTGGTAATATTCAGCGCCAATCTCCGATCTAAAAGTACCTATGATCTTCCGCATGAGCACATGCTCCCTGATAACCTGCTCGCTGAGATTGTTTGTTGGCTCCATACCGGGAT
>QMVO01000269.1 GCA_003661125.1 Methanosarcinales archaeon | reverse complement strand
TAAGAGACCTCGATCATCATCTCGAGCTCGTCTCTCTCGAACTCGGCGGTGGTGATGAAATGCCTTCCTTTCAGCCTGGCTCCCATAAGAGTTCCTCCTTTATCACAGTTTGAATATTTCGACGGATGAATGAAGTGGAATTCGATATCTTCTTCCTTAAATTCTTTCTCTATCATTTCTTTGTAGTGCTTCAACCGACGCTCGAATCTGGTTGATATGTGATAGAGAATCACTCTTTTGGGACGAGCCTGGTGTATCAGAGGGATCAACTCTTCTAAGGAGACGTGGTTTGGAAATTTTCTCTCGCTCACGTCCATAAAAGTGCACTCGTGGAGCAAGGTGTCCGTGCCTTCGACTTCTTCTACCGGAAGTGCCATACTGTCTCCACTAATGGTTAGGAGTTTGCTTTCGTAACTTTCGGTAATCGCATCACGCCCGAGTTGTTTGACAAGTTTTGCTATTTCTCGAGACTCCTTTCCAGCATATTCTGGCCTCAGACGACTCCTCTTTTCAACCAGATGATATCCGAAGCTTATTTCATCTCTTGTGTGTTTGACTCGAAACGGAACGATATACCGTTCAAAGCTACCAGCATTTCGTAGAAAGACTTTCTCCCCATCTTCTATTGGATGGCCTTCGAACTGGTATCTCAGGTCTGAGTTCGCACGGGATATGAAATCGAGATAGGCTTCTATCGCGCGGTTTCCTCGCGGATAGAACACTTTTAACGGTTTTTCTCTGTCTCCCATGGCGTTGTTGCGCGAATTGACTATTCCCCAAAGTCCTGCGATATGGTCCACATGCCCGTGAGTCAAGAAAATGCTAGAAATAGCGAAGATACGATTCCCCAGGTAAGTACTCACACCCTCTCCAGCATCAAACAACAAACGCTCGGGTTTGTAGAATATCCAAGTGGAGTATAATGCCTTGGAAAAGCCTAAAAACTCCATTACTCTGCCTCCAGTTTTACCACGATCTCTCCTTTGACTCCCCCAGGCAAGTTCAATGCGACTTTGTAAACCCCCAAGCGTTTCAAAGGTGAATCGAGCGTAACCCAATGTTTGTCGAATTCAGTGTTGTACCGCGCTGAAAGTTCAGCAGCGATAGCGGCGTTTGTGACTGAACCGAATATCTTACCCGCCTCCCCCGCTTTTACTTTTATAACCATGGGAGAGGCAGAAATTCGTCTCAGTAATGCTTCACTCCCCTTCTTCTGTCGGGAGAATTTCTCTTCCTGCAAAGCTTTCTGTGTTTGCAAGGTCTTCAACACGCTTTTTGTAGCTTCAATGGCGAGGCCTCTGGGTATGAGATAGTTGCGAGCGTAACCATCTTTCACTTCTTTTACTTCTCCAACTTTTCCAACTCCTGGAACATCTGCCTTCAACAACACCTTCATTTCACACCCTCCGTTTGAAGACAATGATTTCCACCATGTCCGAGCAGTCTTCAGCCAGATCGCTGATGTCGCCAAGGTTGAGCACTACTTGCTTGAGCTGAAGCTTTTTGGCAAGTTCAATGTCTAAGGAGAAGATCTCCTCGATCAGTTCAAGCTCCACCTTGTCTTCTTCACGTTCTCGTTCTTCCACCTCTTTGACCAGTTCTGCAGCCCTTTCAAGATCCTCAAAGATGCTTGTGATACTGTCTTTCAATGTTTTGAAAGTCTTCATACCCAAATCCACTTGGAGTAGCAGCTTTTCAGTGAGTTCAAGAGGAATTTCGATCTTCTCGAGCGCGAATTGATGGGTGATCGTTTCCCCAATATTCGTGATTTTGTCGAGAGCTTCGACTAGATTCAACAAATCCGCTCTAAAATTGGGCAGGAAGGCGCCACTGTAGAGTACTCCCTCCATCTCTCTTCTCACTACGTCTGCTGTGTGCTCGATGGAGTGAGCTTCGTCCATGTATTGCTTAACCTTTTGCCAATCCTTCTCGGAAGCAGAACGGATAAGGCTTTTCAGTAGTTCAAGCAAAGAACCTGTGAGTTTGAGATGTTCCTGGAGTTTTTCTATCACCCGTGTCTCTCTTCTTCCAAACATCAACGCCACATCACCCTTTCTATTGTACTTCTCCGTTTTTTCAGATTAAAGCCATATAACGAGTGAGTATCTCGTACGCGTATTCAACGATCTGCTGAAGTATCCAGCCACCAAGAAAAACGAGAGTCAGAAAGACTATTAGAATTTTTGGCGCAAAGGTGAGGGTTTGCTCATGTATTTGTGTGACAGCCTGAAAGAAACTTATCACCAAGCCCACAATGAGGCTTATGAGTAATACGGGAGCGACCACCTTTAAGAGAGTCAATAAACCGGTGTTCATGACCTCTAAGAAGACTTCGGATGTCAGGCAAAACACCTCCGATACGAGTTTACCATATTTTGTGCTATATCACAGGGGGTCCTTCGTTCTATTGTCCTTTCTCAGCATGCATCTTAAAATCTCCGTGGTATGATTGATTCAGAAGAGACGGGAGGGATCAGGATGTTACGGCCAACGAAAACGTTAACTCTGCTACTATTGCTTATCCTTGCAGGCGGAAGTGGGCTTGCTGCTGTAAATTTGAATCTAACGTTTGACTATTCTCTCTCGCCAAGCACGTCTCCAACAACCGCGCCAGCGTCAGAGATCCCCGGCAAGGATGTAGTGGCTCTCGACTTGTCGCTTCTGTGGCGCGTTGACGAAAAGATGAAAACGGGATTTGGTCTGGCTTTGGGGACGTGGCCCATGCAGCTTGATGGCGGATCTGTACAGAACAAAGTCCTTTTAGACGTTTATCTCGCTGTTTCAGAATACAGGGTGGAACTTAAGAAAGGTATATCCTTCGTCTTGTTGGGTCGAGGAGGATTCTCAAGCTACGATCTTAAGGAGTGGGCCACGACGGTGAAAGTCCTGGCGGGCTTCTCTTTTGCCTTCAGTAACCTGGAACTCGATGTCCTCGCAGGTTTGGAAAGCCGCTATTTTTCCTTATCTAAATTTTTGTCTTCAGGCTACCCTGTGGGGATGAGCTTAAAATTCCAGTTTTGATATTAGTAGGATTATGAAACGATTCTCTGCAGTCTTCAAAGCGGAACTGCTCAGACACATCAGAAGTCCCCTTTTGTTAGCGATCATGATAGCCGTTCCCTTTGTCATAGCTCTGCTTGGAGTTTATTTCGTACCTGGCAACGAACTCAGGTTTTTGAGGCTCGCTTTCTACAACGAAGACAATAGCTATTTGGGGCGTTATCTCGTGAACTTCGTATCTTCCTTTCTTCGCTGGGAAAACATCCTCAAATTTGATAACGCTCATGATTTTTATAAGTCCTTGGAAGACGGCAAAGCTGACGCGGGTATCATCATTCCAAAGGGTTTTGCTGCAAAGATTCTCTTCAAACAACCCAGTGAAGTCGTCTTT
>QMVO01000268.1 GCA_003661125.1 Methanosarcinales archaeon | reverse complement strand
TATGAATAAACCAGATTTAATAGAATTTGTGGAAGACAGACCAGGACATGATGTAAGATACAGCCTGGATTCTTCAAAGATCAGGGGCATGGGATGGAAATCCAAACACGGCTTCAAAGAAGGGTTGAAAGAGACCGTTGAATGGTATTTAGAGAACGAGTGGTGGTGGAAGCCTCTGGCTGATGAGCGACTATTGCATCCAACTCCATGGAAATTGAGGTGGTAACTGAGGTGATTAAAAATGCCCTTTGAATTCAAACAGTTGGGGATTCCCGGGGTTATCCTGATAAAGCCGAAGGTCTTTGAGGATGAGCGCGGATTTTTTATGGAGAGTTATAAGAAAGAGGATTTTGAAAAAGCGGGAATAAAAGGTGAATTCATTCAGGATAACCACTCAAAATCGCAATACGGTGTTTTGAGGGGTTTGCATTTCCAAAAGGAGCCTTATGCTCAGGCTAAAATTGTCCGATGCGTAAGAGGCGAAATTTATGACGTTGCGGTTGATTTACGCAAGAACTCGCCTACTTTCGGTAAGTACGTAAGTGTAAACCTTTCAGAAGAAAATAAGTATCAGCTTTACGTTCCAAGGTACTTTGCCCATGGATTTTTAGTATTGAGTGACGTAGCCGAAGTCATTTATAAGGTTGACAACGTTTACGCGCCAGAGTATGAGGGGGGATTGATCTGGAATGATCCCGATGTAGCCATTTCATGGCCGAATGATAATCCAATTCTCTCGCCAAAAGATCGGGAGTTGCCTACGTTGAGGGAGTTAATAGAGAAAGATAAACCACAAGATTTCACAAGATTAACACAAACCTTTTCTTAGAAAGAAAAATTTTAGCAAAAAACATACTTGTTTTTCTTTTAGTACGGGTTTTCTTTTTGTGAAAAAGAAAAAGTGTTGTGTAATCTGTGGTAATAAAGATGAAAGTCGCAATATTAGGTGCGAATGGTCAACTGGGGAGCGATCTGGTGAAAGCTTTTGGAAAGGACGCTATTCCTTTAACTCATCGTGATTTGGATGTCACCGAGCCTGGAAGCGTGCAGATTTTGAAAGAGCTGAAGCCGGATGTGGTGATTAACACCGCCGCTTACGTTAGGGTTGACGATGCGGAGGTAGAAGTGGAAAAGGCGTTTCAAGTCAATGCGATCGGTGCTTTGAACGTTGCAAAAGCGTGTAATGAATTGAAAGCAGTAAACGTCTACATCAGCACGGACTATGTATTCGATGGTGCTAAAGGAACGCCTTATGAAGAGGATGATGTTCCCAACCCCGTAAACGTTTACGGGTTGAGCAAATACGCAGGTGAGATTTTCACGCGTAATCATTCTCAAAGATACTACATAATACGGGCTGCCAGCCTGTATGGAAAAGCGGGAGCAAGCGGTAAAGGCGGTAATTTTGTAGAGTTCATGATCCAGCAAGCCAGAAAAGGGGAGAGGATTAAAGTAGTTGATGACCAGTTCATGAGTCCCACCAGCACCAAAGACGTTGCTGAAATGTTGAAGGAATTTTTGGGTATTAAACCCGAGTTTGGGGTTTACCACATGGTGAATGAAGGTTATTGTAGCTGGTTTGAGTTTACAAAAGAGATCTTCAATATTTTAAATTGGGGTGTGCACATAACGCCCATAAAGTCCGATGAGCTGAAGAGGCTGGCGAGAAGACCTGCCTTTTCTGCGTTGAAGAACGAAAAACTTGGCAATCTTGGATTGAGGATGAGAGATTGGGAGGATGCTTTGGAAGATTATCTGATGGAAAAAGGCTATAGCGATTAAGGAGAAATAAAAGATGAACACAGTGCAGAGGATAGCTAAGAATGCGGAGGTGTTGCAACAGAAAATTACAAAACTTACAGTGGTATGTAATAATTGTAATTGGTGGTTTGAATGATCAATCCTTATGTGACAGGATTCCCGGCGGATCCGAAGTCCTTTGCAGGAAGAGAAAGGGAATTGGGAGAGATAAAGAAGGCAATCGATTACACAGTCCATTCAGAACCAGCAACGCCGCAAAACGTTGCAATTGTTGGAGATTGGGGGATTGGTAAAACTTCACTCCTTAATAAATGCAAAGCAATTGCTCTGGATAAGGATTGTTTCGTTTGCAAGATTACACTAACGCCTGAGAAATGCAAGAACATGGATTCTTTTGTTTACAACACAATTGATGAACTGCATACTGCGATCTGGGAATCAAATATGTTTACGCCCAAACTAAAGGAGAGTGTTTCAGAGTGGAAGATAGAATCCCTTAAATTTCTTGGTTTGGAGTTGAAAAGAGACGCTGCAAAGTCAACATCTTCCACACTTTTTAAAAACGGTCTACTGGACCTATGGAGAAGAGTGGAGAAACCAACAATCATAATGTATGATGATTTACATTATCTCGCTGATTCCTACCCCATGGGTTTGTATGATCTGAGAGGGATATTTCAAGAATTAAGGGAGTATGATTGCAGGTTTATGCTTATGTGCACTGGCGTCTCAACACTATTTTCTAAGATCAGGGGACTGAGTGAACCTTTAATGCGTTTCTTTGAACATATCAAACTAAAACCCTTCACATTAGATGAGACAAAAAAAAGCGATTCATCTGCCACTGCAAAGGCTAAAAATCGATCTGGAATTTGATGACGATGTTATTGAGACAATACAAACAAAGACAGAAGGTCATCCTTATTTTATTATGTTTTTTGCTCATGATGCTTTTGAATACAAACAAAAAGGTACTGTAACATTAAAATTTTTCAGCTCGATTTATGAAAAAATCTTTTCTCATCTTGCAGCAGCGAGATTTATAGAGGATTTAACGATTGCGAGCGAGAAGGAGAAAGAAGTATTATTTAAGATGGCGAAATTAGGAGAAGAGGCTGATATAAAAGAGATAAAGACACCAAATGTTAGCGTTCATCTAAAAAGGCTGGTTGAGAAGAATCTGGTAGTCAGGATCGATAGAGGAAGATACAAATTCTATCATCCGCTGTTCAGGGAATTTTTGGTGAAGATAATATGAACACCGTCCAGCGAATCGCTCGTTTCGCAGATTGCAAGCTACATCATAGGCTTCTTCTTTGTGATGTACAAAATGATGCGCTGTTCGTTTGCTCTTGCGTTTACTGGCATTTTGGCGTCTTCTCGGATTTAGGGTTGAGCACGTTAACGGTAAGATAAGTAGCTCGTGATTGCGGTGAAGTATCTTGGAAATATCGCAGTGATGAAGCTAATTTTTTGAAGAAAGGGAGGACGAGGGTAAAAGCAAGCGATATATTTTTAAATTAAAAAGAACATAACATAATCTTGGTGATAAATATGGGAATAAGAGTAAAAGCGATGTATGAGGGAGGTGTTTTGAAACCTATAGAAAAATTGGATTTGCCAGAAAAAGCGAAAGTGAGGATAACAATCAGCGGGAGCTTTAGC
>QMVO01000267.1 GCA_003661125.1 Methanosarcinales archaeon | reverse complement strand
TCCCCGGGTCATCCCCAAGTGAATATCGGTACAATCTATAAAAGTATGCATAAACTGCAGCCAGCAATCTTGAAACCGGCAGCCTTGCAAAGAGAGGGATCGTCTGCCCGATGCCTTCAAACCTCATGAATTTACCCACTCGCAGCCTGCCAATTATAACCATTATTGCAGAAGACAAACGGGTGCGGTTCTCCCTCTCCACAAGATACAAGTATAAAAGAACGATACCCCATGGCACGAGAACAAATAATGTCCTCTTTTCAAGCCCTGGATATGCATAAGGATTGCCCTGCTTGTAGATAACCACACCAATCAAGAAAATAATAATACCAATGAAAACTCTCGTAAGTATCTCTCTTAGTTCCCCTCTCATCTCTCCCACCAATAGAGTTTGACAGTGTCTCTTTTATCGTTCGTTCTCATGTAACCGGTCAGGTTGCTGGATATAAAATCCTTTACACTTGGTCTCAACTTGTGCCATGCCAGATCATCCACCACTGCCCAGCCCCATTCGCTTTCATCTTCATCAACCACCTTCTTTAATAACATCGAATATTGCAGTGGCATTTGTATATAAATCACGGGGTAGAATTTTCTATCGGGAATGACTCCGGGCATCATCCTACAACATTAAATGCCATCCAGTAATCGCTTTTTCCGATGTAAAACCGGGTGGGATGGGTCCATGCCGACACGATTACATCACCCGCTTGCATATTCTCCTTTATATATTTATAAGTATCCCTAAAATTGGGCTGATGCGCATTAACTCCAAGATTGTATTGTCTTGTGGAGTGAATATTGGCTGGCGAAAGACACACCATACATGGACGATTTTGACACTGACAAATGGACTGCAGACAAGCAGTCATCGTATGGTGTTAACCGCTCTGTCAACGGTGTGGTAGCAAATGAAACAGTGTTATATCCAACTCGTAGAGATAACGAAACATATGTACGATACAGCTTCAACCTCTCTGGTAAAGAGAGTGCTCTTCTAACGATAACAGGCACAAGACGAGACACTGAGCACAATCTTACAATATGGGCGAGTCAGGATAACATATCATACACCAGGATAATCGAATTTGAAAATACAGCCAGAACTACAAAACAGGTAGACATAAGCAATTTTATTAAGAATAACCTGACCTGGATCGAATTCAGATTTTTCAGGAACAGTAGTGGTGACAACACACCACGTATCCTTGACTTCTCCATCAACACCACCACCCACGAATGGCGCCCCCTCAATGTCACCAATGGAGGTAAGATTGAGATTCCAACCCGAACCATCGACCGCGACCACTTCTACTATTTCGCACCGCACTATCCTTCACCCTTAGGCCCCAGCAAAGCCCGTGTCGCTTACATTGGAAACAAGTACCCTGCCATAGATATCAACAGCCAGCGCGCCGTCTTCGGCAGATTTATCAAAAACGACGCTGACCTTGTGCTAAATTACGGCACCCCATTATCCCTCGGCAGCGGTTTTGTACTTGAGATCGAGGATATGGGCGAAGATGACCATGCGGTCGTGGCGCTTAAAAAAGACGGCAAATTCCTTGACCGTGGAATATTTGAAGCCGGAAAAACGTATTCCTTCAAGACTGATGTGGCGGGTGTGAAGGATACCGAGATTTTCAAAGCCGATGTGGAATCGGTTTTCAGGAGCAAATTCAATAACAAGATCGAACTCAAGCACGTGTACCTTCTGGATACAGAGGCAACTGTGATAAAGAATGGCGAATCCTTCGGAGATCTTGAAGTCAATTTAGTGGACTTCGATACAGACGGGGACACAGATATCACCATCAGGCTCAAAAAAGATAAAACATTCACCCTCCACAGGAACAGCACCATAAGCCTCTTCGGCGGCTTATCAATTAAAGTTGCAGACAGCGACGATTTACGCTTTGTCGTGATCAAAGAGTTCACAAAATCAGGGACCTACCAGCAGACAGGACCATACGGAAAATATGAAGAGACTTATAGTATCAATTCCTTCGATGCCCCCGGCCTTTTTACCTATGATATGGATAAAAATGATACCCTTGAATCCCTGAGCATCTCAAGCAATAAGCAGATAATAAACGACATCAGATATTCTTCTATCAATAAAAACAACAGAATATCCTACCTCGGCAAAACATACCATGCCATCTCTTCGAGCGGAAAGATGGTGCTGAACGAGATCTTAAAGGAAGAAGAGAAAAAGACCGTACTGAAATACGGCTCACCACTTCACATCGACGGCTTCACGATCGAGTGTGTGGATATCGATGAGAGAACTGCGCTTCTTCAATTGAAAAAAGGCAATACTGTGCTTGAGAAAAGCTCTGTTGAAAACGGCGGTAGTTTTGTCTATAAAAAATCCATTGAAGGAAAAGATATAGAGATATTCAATGCTACTGTGAAAAGCGTATTCCGAAGCGATTTCGCAGCACTTGTTGAGCTTGAGAACCTCCGGCTTCTCACCGACAATGCGCTCGTTATAAAAGACGGAGATACTATCGGGGAAGATTATGAAGCACATATCACCGATATCAACGGAGACGGCGCCGCAGATATAAGGGTAGCGCTCAAAAGCGGTAAATCATTCAGTGTGAACAAGGACAGTACCACAAAAATACTTGGGGGGTACATGAGTCTTAAGGCATACGATAAGACCTTCCTTCCTGTGCGAAGCATTACAGTTAATATCACTCCTGCACCGGCGATCATCGCTTCCCCCACTGCAACGCCTGATGCAACGCCAGTGATGAACATAACACCTACGGATAACTTGAAACCAGCAGGTAATATTATACAGCCCCCTCATGTAGATGAAACACCCGGGACAGTGTCACTGACGCCTGATAAATCCGGCAGTGAGGGAACAGGAAAGGCAACGCAAAGGCGCCATATTCTGAGTTTGATATCGATCTCTTTTGTTTCCATACTATCTTATGGATGGTTTAGATTCAGGAAATAGCTAATACCTTCACTTATAAGCAATAAGAAAGTAACTGGTAGCTGGCGTATTCATGAACGAGAAACTCTTAATCTTTACATGTGAGCATGAATCGGTCAGACCAATCAGCATATTATTAACTCGAAGCTTCTCGGGAAGTTATCTGTTTGTTGTTATCAGTCAAACGTTGTGGCGGCACACCCAACCGCAACAGAGCTGCGGGGTATAACGATTAAGATTAAGAAACATAAAAATGAGACAATGCTGATGAACGATTGAAGAATCATATCTGAACGAGTCACTTTGAAAGGTGGGGTTTAACAAAAGTTTTGTTGGAAGAGGCTGCTTATTGTCTTGTGGGGATTAATTTTATACCTTAACTCCGCATCATTTAGGGAATAAGTTTAACTCAAGTTTCTCGTCCAGCTCCTTAACCTTTTTTGGAACCTCGGAGATCAGTTCTTTGTCTCCATATTCC
>QMVO01000266.1 GCA_003661125.1 Methanosarcinales archaeon | reverse complement strand
CACCTCTTTTTGTTTATTTAAATAAATTGTAAAATGTTGTTCTGGTAAAAAATCAAATTCTTTTTCCAAAACATACCCTGCTTCCTCCATTTCTTGAACAATAGCTTCCTTGGATACATAATGTCCAAACATTCCACGGAATGTAAACGGTTTGCCTTTCTTATACTCTATTATGACCACTTTGCCATAAGGCTTTAGAAATTTCTTCAGATCCTTAAAGTAACTAACACGGTTTGATATATGATGTGTCACATTGCGCATAAACACAAAATCCAAACTTTCTTTTGGTAGTTCCAATTTATCTTTGGCTAATACCGTAACTATATTATTCAATCCTTTCTGTTTAGCGTTACTATTCACGAATTCTAAAAGTTTTTCATCTGTATCTACATCGTAAACTTTTCCCTCTTCACCCACTATTTCAGCAAACCTTAATGTAAAATAACCACCACCTGATCCTATATCAGCGATAACCTGACCAGATTTTAATCCTATAGTTTCAATAATCTGATTGGGTTTATTTCCCGGGTCAGATGCCTTTTTGTTGAACATTTTTGCTTTAAGATTCTTCATCTTTTTTTACCTCCAATGTAACTTTTTAATGCAATGGCGTATAACGTACCAGCATATACGACGTTGCGACCGAAGGAAGCAATGTCCCGAAGGGCAAAGGCTGAAAGACCGTAGCGCATATGCTGTGTTAGACGAAGGGGTAGATTGACCAGCACACAAAATGTAATCTTATTTCTCGTGCCAATCAGCTACCAATCGCTCGCCAACTCCGACATTCCGTCTACGCTAATCAATGGCATTGCAATTCATCTTTAGTTTTTACTAATCTAGTTACAACACAAAACGCTATAGTTTATGGCTGGATCAACTCAATTCCCACACCATTTGGATCCTTAAGAAAGGCAATCTTCGTCCCGCCTTGGACTTCAATAGGCCCACGGGTGAAGTCTATCCCTTTTCCCCAAAGCGCTTGCACAGTTGCGTCCATGTCTGAAACCTCCAAGCCGACTAAAAGCAACGCCTGTCCGCTGTCTATCTTCCACTCTGATTTGTCCATACCTTCTATGAGCTCAATCATTCCATTTCCTTCCCCTTTCAAAAAGGCAATTGTCATCCTTTCATGAGGGCTAAACCGTCTTACTTCCTTAAGCCCCAAAATCTCTGTATAGAACTTCACCGACTCTTCCAAATCTTTCACTGTAATTGCAGCATAACTGACTTTCATCACTTCACTCACTTCCTTTCTCGATTCGTCTGAGTTCAAGTGTTATACCTTTGGGATCGGGACAGTGGATCGTTGCAACGCCCTCCTCTTTTTCCCAGGGAAAGTTGCCACCGCAGAGCAGGGTAGTCAAATAAGGGGCAATAGCATTCCAGGCACCCAAGCACATCCCTTCAGGCGTTCTGTGCTCCACAGTGAACACTTGCCCAACTTTGTGAATATTACCCTGGCATTAGCCATCCTTGACAATAATACGTATCGGCATCAATTAACACTCCTTTTGTTCATACTCTTTCGTCTAACGTTCTGGGCATTTACGAAATTGCCGTCCAACCAGGGTTGGCGCTATCTTTGCTTATTTCGACACACATTTTCAAATAGCAAAAAGCGTGACAAAGGCAATGTCCCATAGGCAGACAGGTTTTTAGTCGTCGCGTAAATGCCATGTTATATGATGTTTCCTGCTCCGCAGAGTAAACACCACGAAATATTTTTTATTTCTACATGGCAAACCATTTAGGTACGACTGAATCAAAATATTCATAATCAGAAAATATCATTTCTGCTCGTTCCAACATTCCTTTAACTTCTTCTTCTCCAAAAGGAATAGCTCAAACAACTGAAAACAGTATCACATCTGCAATATATAATGCAAGTATCTCAAAAAAATCATTAGGAACTTCCATGTGGTCTTGGATTGTCTGCGAGGCCGCGAATTACCTCAACAACGCGTCTCTGGATACCGATTTCTAGTTTCTCCAGGGCTTTTGAAGCCCGCTTCTCAATGCGAACTTTATAGGACAATACGTCTTACAACCTCTTCGAAATCTTCCCATTCACCCTTTTCCATCGCTTCATCGAAATCATTGATGTCTTGAAGTTCTTCTATCTCATCAAGCAGTCTTTCGTATAGTCCGATAGGCAGCACTACCTCGGTCTTTTCGCCCTTATCGTTTACGATATAGCGTACGTCTGTCTTTGAGTTACCGTTTTTTGTTGTTTTTCTTGCCATGCTTCCAATTGTAATCTTCTTTATGTCTGCTATCAATAGGAGACTCGTCGGGCTTAGATATGTACCGAAAGGCTGTTCTTAGTAGGTATGAAAGCACTATAACATAGTTGATTAAAGTATGTGAGTACCAGTTTTTAGACCGCTTAATTCTTGACATTGGCGTAATGTCTCCCGAGTTTCTTCCGAGCGTTATTTGTCGTAAATCTCCATTCTATCTTATCTTGTTCCTGATTGCGTTTACTCGCCCAGGTATCTGCCTCCTTGGCCATTGTATCCCATATCCTGACAGGGTATCTTTATTAAAATCTACTCTTTCTACATTATGATACTTACCCATTTTTTTCCTCCTGAAATCTTTCCCATTCTGAAACAAGATAATCAAAATATTGATAAATTATTTCAGAATAGGCTTTTCCTCCTTTCCATTTACATGGTAGTAGCCAATATCCCTGGCTGCAAACTCATCAGAGGGATCACCTTCAAAACCGGACAGTAATAGTGGAGGTTGATGCGTAATCACCCTTTCGCGTTGAAACAGGAGCGGTATTACGGATGTACTAGAATATGTGATCAAAGTCCAGGTCGAGATTCCTCCTTCCTCACGCGCTTCATATACTCCCCGTGGAAGGAACACCCTTCAGACCATATGTGAAAAACATTTTCAGGATTTCTGTAATTCCTACGAAGAATCCTATGCAGACCGCTACGGCAAGTTCCGGTTAGACCGCATCATTGAAGTAGACGAACACTTTCTCACCTGCGGCGATTACCTGCAGGGGATAGCGCGTATACGCTGCACCAACCCTGACTGTGGATATGACTACTTCCGCCTCTTCTCCTGTAAGAGGTTTTATCTGTGTCCCTCCTGCAGCCAGAAGAGAACACTTCTCTTTGCCGAACATCTGACTGAGGAAGTCCTGTTGAGTATTCCGCATAGCCAGTTTGTTTTCACCTTCCCGAAAGCCCTGCGGGTGTTCTTTCGCCACAGAATCTTATAACCGAACGTTTTGCCCGAAATCTACTCTCCTGGCGCAACTCGAGCGTAAGTATTGATAACAGCGTGCAGATTCTCGATGGGCGATCCCTGGAGAACCTCGCCCGGTATATGGCCCGTCCGCCTATCTCCTTGAAGAAGATCCACTATGAAGGTTTTAAGGGAAAAGTGCTCTTTCACACCCATTACAACGAGTATTT
>QMVO01000265.1 GCA_003661125.1 Methanosarcinales archaeon | reverse complement strand
TCAATTCCCTTACAAAGCGGGTGCAGTTTCCGTGCATTTATCCATCCCCACATGGAAAATGGATTTTCTATTTTATAACTCTTTTGTTTTGGCACGATATAGTTAACCCCTAACCATTATTGCAAAAATATCGCCTGGAAAGTTTTAAAATAAAGGGTAGCTATACAAATACATTTTATTTAATGCGTGAAATATGCCACCACTCCTTTTTCCACCACAGAATCAATCCTGACGAACCCATATCGTTCGAACTGCACTACATTACCGAGTTCCGAAACAATCAGAGGCTCGCCTATGCCCTTATCTATGCCTCCTGGCTTCTTCACCTCGACCTCTATCCCTTCTGATGGAGCCCATTGAATAATTGGAACGTCTTCCAGAGGTGTTTCTACGACTTTCCCAACCAGCGGCTCGATGTTCTCTATTTCCACATCACAGAGGAATTTAAGCCTTATTCTTTTGCCTTCATTCAGTTTTGCGAAATCATCGCCACTTATGTAAACAGTATTACTGGATCTTATCTCCCGGTACTCCTTTTTTGAAGGATGCTTTAATGCCTTAGCCACAAAGGATTGCCCATCTTTTAGTCTCAGTTCCCTCGGATTACGCACAAAAAAGTATCTCGATGCGAATGCGTCCACTGCTTTCCTGTTCTCCGCATACAGGTTCTTCATGCTTACCGCAATATCCGTTTGAGTGACGCCAATAGAGATAAAGAACTTACGAATCGCTTCTGGCTGAAACCCTCTTCTGCGAAGTGCTTTTAGCGTTGGGAGTCGCGGATCGTCCCATCCTTCATAATCACCGCGCTCTATCTTTTTTCTCAGCTCAGAAGTACTGAATTTACCAAACTCCTGCATCTTTATCTTACCCCAGAGCATGGTTCTTGGATATTCCCAGCCGAGATGGTCGTATAAAAATCTCTGTCGTTTTTCCGATTTCATCAGGTCTTTTCCCCTTATTATGTGCGTTATGCCGAGTAAGTGGTCCTCTATTGCGGATTCAAAATCCAGAGTGGGCCATGCCACATATTTTTTGCCCACCCTTGGATGCTCTCTTTTTAAAACCCTGAATGCGACCCAATCGCGTAAAGCCGGGTCTTCACTTGCCATATCCGTTTTTATCCTCAGAACCGCTTCTTTTTCTTCATAAACCCCCTTTAACATCTTCTTCCAGGAGTCCATATTTTCCTCCTCGTAGGCAGTCCTGTGAGGACATGGCTTTTTTTGCTCTTTATACGTCTTAAAAACATCTGCAGGACAGAAACAGACGTAAGCTGCACCCTTTTTTATCAGTTCCGCCACGTATTTGTAATACAAATCCATACGTTCCGATGCCACTACCACTTCATCTGGCTCGGCATCCAGCCACGCACAATCCTCAAGATACCAGTCATAAGCTTCGAGCATGGGTCGCTTCAATACAGGGTCTGTGTCATCAAACCTCAGAATGAATTTCCCTCCATACATTTTCGCATACTCAGAATTTACAATTATCCCGCGGGCACTGCCAAGTGTCGCGGCACCGTTCGGATTGGGTGCAAATCGCATCACCACTTTTTCCCCTTTTACCAGTGGCAGTTCGGGTAGTCCAACTTCTCGTTTCTCTTTCTCTTTTAGCTTCGCTACTAACTCCGGAGCTATCCTATTCAACTCTTTTGCCTGCTCTTCCCAACTCATTGATTTTATTTTCTTTATCTCCTCTTTCACCAATATTGAGATTTGTTTCGCATCCTTTCTCAATTCTGGATGTTCGGCGAGCATTTTCTTCAGCACCGCATCCTCTTTTGGTGGGTTCTCATATCTCACCGCATTCTGCAACGCATATTTTCTTATTTCTGTCTTTGTCTCTTCCATTTTCTTTTACTGTATAATTAAGAATGAGCTACGCTAAAAGGTTTTATAAATAAGGATGTAAATTAAAGTTAATTTATACTAAAAGTGCATGCGGAGGTTGCCGAGAGGACAAAGGCGTGAGGTTCAGGGCCTCATCCTGAAGGGGTTCGGGAGTTCGAATCTCCCCCTCCGCATAAACCTTCTCTCTTGAATACATTTTAATATATTGTACGCACTTAGATATATTAGAGGTCGTGTTCAATGGATATAGAAACGAAAATTGCCCTGGTAAAAAGGCATCCAACCGCAGAAATAATAACTGAGGATGATTTAAGGAGATTATTTGAGAACAATGATCACCCAGTAGCCTACGATGGTTTTGAACCATCGGGTTTTGCTCATTTGGGGTCAGGTCTTTTAAGAGCAATCAAGCTGGACGACCTAATTAAAGCAGGCATCGAGTTTAAATTCCTTATCGCGGACATATTTGCTCTTCTGAATGACAAAATGGGTGGCGATTTGGATGCCATTAAAAAGGTTGGTAAATATCTCGTATCCGTGTGGGAAGCTTGTGGAGTGGATATGAGCAAAGTAGAAATTGTATGGTCTTCAGACGTATTTAAGGACCCGGATTACTGGGAGATCGTATTAAAAGTTATTAGAAATGTTACTGTAAATCGCTTAACAAGGGCTGTAACAATTATGGGTAGAAGTGAAGGGGAAGTAGCTATGGCATCCAGACTATTTTATCCTGCAATGCAATGTGCAGATATATTTTATCTAAACGTTGATATTTGCCAATTAGGGTATGACCAGAGGAAAGCAAATATTTTAGCAAGAGACATCGGTGAAAAGATTGGTTTCTGGAAACCCGTATGTGTGCATCATGAACTTTTGATTGGATTACAAGGAGCAATAAAAATGGGCGGTTATTCTGATAATAGACCAGATGAACGACAATCAAAGATCAAAATGTCAAAAAGTTTTCCAGATACCTGTATATTTGTTCACGATTCACCCAGTGAGGTTGAAAGAAAAATCAAAAATGCATTTTGCCCCGAGAAACAAATCACCGAGAACCCCATCTTAGAGATATTAAGGTTTATTGTATTTAGAAAATTAGACAAATTTGATTTGGAGCGACCAGAAAAATTTGGAGGAACAGTAACCTATTATAATTTCGAGGATTTAGCAACGGCATATCGTAAAGGGGAGATACATCCCTTAGATCTAAAAATAAATGTTTCTAATGCCTTGAATGAGATACTAAAGCCCGTAAGAACGTATTTTATAAGAAGACCAGAGCTTTTAGAGGTCTTTAAAAAACAGAAGGTCACGAGGTAGAGTAAAGTATTTTTTAATAATTTATTATTTGAAAATAATTACAAGTACAAAAAGCGTCGATGGTCTAGAGGTATGACTTGGGCCTTCCAAGCCCACTGCCCGGGTTCAAATCCCGGTCGACGCATAAAACTTTTAAGTTAAGAAAAGTTTTGTATTTGCTCAATAAGTTGTGGTAAATCTGTTTTATTTGAGTTGCGATGGTGTTTTTACGCGATTTCATCAAAAATCCCCACCTAATATTGAGCAAGTTCAAGACGTATACAACAAAAAGAGG
>QMVO01000264.1 GCA_003661125.1 Methanosarcinales archaeon | reverse complement strand
ATATTTAAATACCCCTGCTTCCACTCCAAATGTTGCGCTGATGGATTACCACCCTAACCATTATTGCAAGAATATCGCATGGAAAGTTTTAAAATAAAGGGTAGCTATACAAATACGAATTGAGAAACTAAAGTTATTTTTAGTATAGAGATTATTTATTTGTTATTCACATTAATTACTGCGAAGATACCGGAAAAGGAGGAGGGAAGAAAAAGAGATGACAATAAAAGAGGAGTTACCCCCGGGGGAAGTACCACCTGAGGAGATTCAGGAAGCGAATATGCAGGTTTCCGCTGCTTTTTCTGACATGTTCAAGCCGGTTATCGGTCCTTTTGGGTCTAAGATATTGATAACGCAGGGAGCAACGAAAGTAGAAGCAGCTGATCTCGTCTCGAGTAACGCATACAGTCTGATAAAGGAATTAAAATATATGCATCCCACTGCGGACTTATTGATAAATGCGGGGTTAACCCAGGGAGAGAAAGTAGGAGATGGCATAGCAACCGTTATGATTCTGATGGGCGAGCTGGTGAGGCGGGGGTTTGAGTTGAAAAACGAAGGTGTGCATCAAAATATAGTAGTGAAAGGGTATGAGCTCGCGCTTGAGCATGCAAAAGAGGCGTTAGCAGAAACGGCATCTACGGTGGACGTGAGAGGTGAAGGAAGCGATGAGATTTTAAGAGACGTAGCAAGGACTGCATTAAAGAAGGGTGACTATTGTGAAGAGGATAAATTGGCGAGTGCGGTAGTAGAAAGCATAAAACGGCTAAATGCTAGTGCTGATGAGGAAAATGAGCCAATAGATGTGGATGATATTTCTATAGAAGCGAAGAGCGGGAGTAGAGTGTTTGAGACAAGCTTTACTGAAGGCATTGTTGTGGACAGAGAGGTTCTACCTGCGCTTCCAACGGAGATGGAAAATGCAAGGATAGCATTGCTTGATTTCCCGCTTGAACATAAGGAGCCGAAAGTAAAGGGAAGGAAGGAGCTGCCAACTGGAACAGCAGCAAGGGAACGAAGTAAAGCAGGTGAAACACTTGGCGCTCTCGATTTTCATGTAAAGATCTCAAAACCCTCTCATTTCCGCGAGTTCAGAGAGACAAGAGCAAAGATTTTCGATGCGGTCTTAGACCCGGTAATAAAGTCTGGTGCAAACGTGATTTGCTGTCGGTGGGGTGTGGATGACGACGCACTGGGGAAGTTCCGTAGAGCAGGGATAATGCTGATAAAAAGGGTAAAGTTAACGGATTTGAAGAGATTGGAGCGCTCTACCGGCGGAAAAATAGTGAAAGACGTGAGTGACTTGAGCGAAGACAAATTTGGCTTTGCGGGAAGAGTGGTGCAGCGAGAGATAAGCGGGGATAAATACGTATTTTTTGAAGATTGCGCGCAAAAGAAATCAGCAACAATATTTATAAGAGGTGCGTCTCTCAGGATTTTAGAAGGGCTGGTAGGCGAGTTAAAAAGTGCTTTGCATGCCGTTGCACAACTGTTTGAGGATAACCGCGTGGTCCCCGGAGGCGGTGCAATGGAAACCGAATGCGCATATCGAATAAGAGAGTTTGCGAGGAAGATACCGCGGAAGGAGCAATTGGCAATGGACGCTTTTGCTGACGCTTTGGAATCCATACCAAAGGCAATAGCGAAGAACAGTGGAATGGACCAGATTGATACACTTGCGAAGCTTCGGGCTGAACACTATGCGGGAATTAAGAATGCGGGCATATCGGGGAGGGAGAAGTGCGTGAAAGATGTGATGAAGGAGGGAATAATTGAGCCGTTGCGGGTGAAGCTACAGGCGCTTATATCAGCTACCGAGGCGGCTGTGGGAATGATGAAAATAGACGATTTGCATATTGCGAAGAGCGCAGTAAGGGAGGAGGCAGAGGATATCGAATCGCGAATAGTGGGCAGAACAAGGGAATTGATAGAAACCGAGAGGAGACCGGAAGAGTTCAAGCATGTTAAAGGTGGTAGGGTGAACTATTAGTTAGCACTCCTCATTTTGTAGGCTCGTAAACGGAGGGATTCTCGATTGTTTTACACGTGTCCCTTCTTTTATCTCACAATACGCACCAATGATAGAATCCTCCACTTCCGCCTTTTTTAATATTGTGTTCTCACCAATCACGCTTTTGCTTAGTATGCTTTCACTCAAACTCACTCCAGAGAATACCACGGAACCGTACATTTTACTTTTCATTATCTCTGTACGGTTCCCTATCACAGCAGGACCTTTTATCACGGATTTCTTTACCACTGCGCATTCGCCAATGGCAACGTCACCCCTAATTTCACTAGCTTCTATCTCTGCGGTATTTGCGCATTCGAATCCTTTTTTCTCCAATATCCACCTGCTTGCTTCCATATATCCATCGAGATTACCGACATCGGTCCAGAATCCGTCAACCACGCATCCATAAACCTCCTTTTTCGCTACAAGTATGGGAAATAAGTCCCTGGAGAAATCAAATGCGGTGCTTTCTGGAACGTATTCCATTGCTCCGGGTTCTATAATATATAATCCAGTATTCGCAAGATTTGAAAAACACTCACTCGAGGATGGTTTCTCTTTAAAATTCTTTATCCTTCCATCGGCTTCTATCTCTGCTATTCCATATAAAGACGGATTAGGCACGTGTAGAAGTGCAATGGTTACAAGCTTCCCATGCTCTTCGTGGAACTCCATCACCTCTTTCAGATCTATGTCAGTGATGTTGTCACCCTGTATTATGAAGGATGTTTCTCCTATCGCTGCATTTTTTACCGACCCGGCAGTTCCTAAAGGGGAGGGTTCCTCGGGATAAGAAAGTTTTAAATCTTTTCTTTTGCTGAGATAATTTATCGTTTGCTCTCTGAGGTAGTTTGTGGTGATAACGATATCTTTTATGCCATAACCAGTTAGATAGTTCAGTATGTATTCTATTACGGGTTTATTCACCAATGGAATCATACCCTTCGGCGTGGTAAACGTAAGCGGTCTAAGTCTTGTTCCGTATCCACCCGCAAGGATTACTGCCTTTTTCATCTTTATCTTTATGACTTTAAATAACTGTGGTTAGCTGATAACAATGAATCTAATGTTCCAATATCAAACCATGCATCGGTCCTTCATTGCCAAATACTTTATCTAATTTAATAATAGGTTCTCTTATTTCCTCTACGGGTGTTTCATATACCCTAATAAACACTCCAGTAATTTTTTCAGGTTCCAATGAGCTAACATTTTCATATTCTTCTGCCATTTCTGTATATGTTCTTTCTGTTATCTCTCTATTCAATAAGTTTTCTATAATTTTTTCAGGTTCCACTTTCATAAAGGTTTTTGTGGCTTTGGGATGCACCCTTGTTAGTATACAACTAGTTAAGAAACAGTATTTAAAACTTTCGATGCTTTCACCCCCTTTTCTATTTCCCTCTCCTTTTCCTTCTCGAAGTCTATGGGAGAGCAGT
>QMVO01000263.1 GCA_003661125.1 Methanosarcinales archaeon | reverse complement strand
TTCTATAACTGTCTCCCCGACATCCGCGAACATTTTCTTTGTTTCTGCTATTTCGTCTTCGGAAACGCTCCTCATCAAGTCCGCAACCTCACTCAATGAAAAATCGTTCCCTGGAAGACGAGACACCCACCATTTTTCTTTCGCACCCATCTCCTCGCCAATCCGCATCTTAAGCCGTATCCTTCCTTTGTTTGGATGGAACACATCCACGAGGATGCAATCCTCGATTTCGATTGATGCATGATCAACCACGTTGTAAACAACACACCTCCTCCCCTGTATCCGGTTTAGCTTGGAGTTTATCACGCAAGCCTGTTCAAGCTGTGCATATTTCGCAGTTGAACTTGAGATAATGCAGTGTTTTACCACTCCTTTCTCAAACGCCGCATGCTCATACACTGAATCCAAAACCACACACCTGTTTTTTATCGAGGAAACCTCAACACCTAAAAACTCTCGAAATCTCCTCCCGACCTCATCATCAGCCAGAATCTTCATCATTCCTTCGTAATAACTCTTATTCGTGCCGAAATCCAGCCATGCGGTTCCATTACTTAAAGCGAAGCTTTTTATCACTGCAACTGAATCTGCACGTAATAGCTCATTCTTTATGCTGTCTGCACGCTCACGTAGCCAGTAATCAGCTTCTGCTTCAGGTTCAGGCGAAATCCATAATTGCCATAGCGTATCTGAGTTGAACTTTCCTTCTCTTTTCTTCAAGTTATCGTTAAACGCATCGAACATACGTTCTGCCAAGACACCACTCATCGTAAAGATCCCCAGATTCACCATCACTTCATTACCGCCTCGCGTTTGCAACTTCTTTTTCACCCGTTCGTAGTTACGAGAGTCATCGAAATCGAGAAGTTTGCAACCTTCTCCTTCTCCACACTTAACTATCTGAATGCCGTATTTGCTTGCAACCTCCTCTGTGAGCACTGTCCTTAAGCCAAAGAGCATAACATGCGTGCTCTGCGCGCATTTCTTTATATCCTCTGGCTTTTCCTCAAAGAACAAGAATTGGTCACCCCAGGCAACCATAATGCGAGACGGAATGGCAAAATCTTGAAGCTGCTTTATCACACCTCCCAATATCGTGAGTTTTGGGACTTCAACAAACGCTTTGTTTTTACAAGTCCTTGCGAGTATGTTTCTGGTACCTTCGCCTGCGGTATGCACGATAAGGACGCTGTTTCCTTGTTTCACCTCTTTCAGAAGGTCTTTCCCGAGAGCATTGGAGGCATTTTCTATTGCGAACAGCGTGCCAAGTCCATTGCCGGCAGCACCGTTCCATCCACTCTCAGAAACCGGCACAAGGATTGTGCCGAGAAGCACATCTTCTCTTAGCAAAGAACGCTCCAGCATCTTCACTTCTGAATCGTCACGAACCACCACTATGATGTAATCGAACATGACATCTCTCCTATTTTTTTATATATGTGATTCAAATATAACATAAATTTAATCAAATCATTCAAATCAAATGAACACGAAAGCGGAAATCCAAATAAGCGGAGCAAATGTGAATCTAATTGTGCGTCCTTTGATGCCTGATAATATGGCTAATATGAAAACAGATATAAAGGAGAAGAGTGCAATAACCTATTTTGAAGCCCCAAAAATAGGGTCGCTAATCGCAAGTGTGGATGATTATTTGATGAATGCAAAGGTGGCACAAGATATGGTGGAGCTTGTTATGAACTTAACCCAAAAATCCTAATCAAATCCAAAATCAATCTCGTAATTAAAAAGGGAGTGGCATGAATATGGAATTTCTGCTAAAAGCAGATCTAAAATGCAGTGGGAGAGTAAGTGAAGCTGTAAGTGCATCAGAAATAGAGGAACTTGTGAAGCATTGCAACATCGAATTATTAAAGAAAGGTGCTCCTCCAGGTTGCGGTGCTGAAATTGTGGGATGTAAGGTTGCAGGGGAAAAAATAGGGTTGAATATAGTTTCTGACAGGTTTATAAGGGCGCATGATGCGCTTCTCAGACTGAAGAACGAATTTGCTAAATTTTTAGGGCAGCATCGAATAGGGATAAGAGGTATGGAAATAGAGGACTATGAGATAGCAATGGAATGGGAAGAAGGGCTGGAGATAAAGAAATTACCATTTGTAAGGGAAATAAAACATGAAGAAGGGCGGATAAAACTTTTTCTGGATGTTGATGAGTTTTCGTTAGAAAAGAGAATTCCTGATCGAATAATAAGATTGCTGGCGGATAAGCGTGAAGCTGCGAGGTGGAAAGGAAAAAAAGAGCATTGGGAATTGCTGTTTGAGAGCAACAAGAAACGTTTCTTTTTCGATAAAGACCCCACGGAGGAGCTGATAAAACGAGATTGGATAAAACATGCTGCAGGAAGGGGGCAGTGGATATACGGTCCACAGTTAACGAAAATATTCAGAGCTTTTGAGCGCGTATTGTTCGATAATTTATTGAAGCCCTTAGGTTATGAGGAGATGATTTTCCCTAAGTTTGTGCCCTGGGCTGTATGGAAGCGATCAGGACATGCAAAAGGGATTTACCCTGAGGCGTATTATGTATGCACGCCAAAGACGAGAGACCCAGAATTCTGGGAGGAGGTAATGGATTATTACAAAGTAACGAATGAGATCCCTCTGAACATGATAAAGGAGCGAATAGAGCCCGTAGGAGGGATGTGTTATGCACAATGTCCTCCGTTCTGGGTTTTTCTGCAAGGGAAGATAATACCGGATGAAACTCTGCCGATAAAGATTTTTGATAGATCTGGAACCTCACATCGCTATGAAAGCGGTGGACTTCATGGTATAGAGCGGCTTGATGAGTTTCATCGTGTGGAAATAGTATGGATAGGGAAGAAAGAGCATGTGATAGAACATGCTAAGCAGTTACGTGAGAAGTATCGGCGCATATTCGAGGAGTTTCTGGACATCGAGTGGCGAGAAGCATGGGTGACGCCCTGGTTCATGGCTCAGGAGGGCAAAGCTGGTATGGCGGAGCTAAAGGAAATAGGGACCATCGATTACGAAGCAATTCTACCATATAGCGGGAAATGGTTGGAGTTCCAGAACGTAAGTGTGAATGGGGATAAATATCCAAAAGGGTTCAGCGTGAAGCTGCAAAGCGGCGAGGATTTGTGGTCTGGCTGCTCGGGTGTGGGATTGGAAAGATGGGCTGCGGCTTTTCTTGCACAAAAGGGGTTAGAGCAGGATAAATGGCCCGCAAAGTTCAGGTCTGCCGTTGGAGAGCTGCCTGAGGTGTTCAGATTTTTGTAATGTAAAATAAACCTTCTTGAATGAAAATTCAAGGCGCACAGCACGCTGCTCCAAATACATCCCTATCCTCAATTATATTTGTACATAAAGTATGACTTTCTTCATTTTATCCTTTCAAATCAAACGAAAATCCTTAGATAAAAAAGTCATACATGTTTGAATTATGGAAGAAGTAATTGCCTCACCTTTCATCACCTTTC
>QMVO01000262.1 GCA_003661125.1 Methanosarcinales archaeon | reverse complement strand
CAGGGACCGCACCAGGGCGCCCAGCAGTCCACGACAATCAGCGGATATTTCCGCACCGTCTCTACAAAACTGTTGTCAGTCAGCGTCAACGTGTGGTCGATTTCTTGCCCCCGCTCCTGCCCTCGCAGTCCCTTTTTCCCCTTCTCCCCTTCTACCGTTGCTTTCATTTCCTCTTCCATTTCCCGCATCTTCCGCTCCTTTATCCGCTCTATTTCCTTCTCCTCTCCTGCTGCGTAACTTCTCTCATCCTCGTCTCTTATTCCTCTCATTTCTCTTATTCCTACTATTCCTCTCCCACCGTATTTATAAATATTTGTGCCGTACTGTGGTTGCCGCTACGGTCATTGCCATTTTTAAGAGAAGCGTACCGCAGGGACCGTACAATACGGCGTTTGTCGCCCTTTGTTTGCCGTAGCGTTCATCCTCCGCGGTTCGCCGCTCGCGTTCGTCGTCACGTTCGGCGTCGCGTTCCGCAGCAAGGCGAGGTCGCGCTACTCTTCGAAAAGGGCATTTTTATATTTGCTTCTTATGTTTAAATATCAAATAAACCATTTGGAGTTAGAATGAAGAACAAAAGGATAAGTTTTGTAGTGTCTCCGGAATTGGAGATGGAGTTAAAAGCAATTCCAGACACTAAGTATTACAGAGATATTTCGGAGTTTCTTGAGGATGCTGTAAAGGCGTTGATGGGAGTAAGAAGAGATTTGCGTGTGGCTGTTGCCTGTGCGTTATATGAAAAGCGTGAGATATCACTTGGAAGAGCGATGGAAATAGCGGGTGTTGATATCGAGAGGATGAAGGAAATACTGGTGGAGCGAAGGATAAAGCTCAGGCGAGGTGCCGAGACAGTGGAGGAGATGGAAGAGGAGTTAAGTTAAAAGGAAGTTAAAAGGGTTGGCGATTTAGTTATTTATGATTGTATTGGATACGGACTTCTTCAGCTCTTTTTTCAAAATCGTGAGACTGGATTTGATTTTGGATGTAACAGGTGAAGAGAGACTGGTCATACCGGAAACAGTGTATGATGAACTGAAAAGGACGAGTTTTTTCGATGAAATTTTATTAAAGATGGCTTTTTCAGAAGATGAGGTGAGTGAAGAGCGATACATCTTGGTTAAAAAGGTGGACTTAAGTATTTGCGATAATTTTATTGATCTGAAAGAGATAACAAGTCTTGGTAAAGGCGAGTTAGGGTGCATTGTATTGGCGAAGGAGCACGGAGCCGTGATATTGATAAGCGACAGGCATGCAAGGCAGATTGCAAGGGATAAAAAGCTCAAAGCAATTTCAATTCCAACATTTTTGCTGCGGTATAAAAGGGAAAGAAAGATTTCCGTAGAGGAGGTTAAAGGAATCATCAAGGATTTACGCGAGAAAGATTTTTATGCGTTTAGCAAAGAAGTGGAGGAGGAGTTATTACGTTGAAGCCATTTCAAAATCATTACTGACGTACCCCCACGACTGAAGTTCGTGGGGTTCTGAGGTTAGCTTGGGTTTCGTGCCAGAGCCTCTCTGGGAGCATCAGTGCTTCCCTTTGCCAAATCTCTGTCTTTGACAAATCGAGATATCCCGTTTTGATGTGCAAACGCTATGTTGAAACCCGCATTCACTCCCCTTATTATAAGGACAAGTTGGGTCAGACTCCAAATAATCATTGTAATAGGCATAAGCCATTGATCTACAGCCACCACAAGCATATTTTACATCACACTTTGCGCAACCTCCTTTTAAAAGCTCTCGGTCTCTTAATTCTTTTAAAACACCAGATTCATGCCAGATGTCATTTAACGAATGGCTACGTAAATTTCCAACAGCTATTGGCATAAACACGCAGGGATATATGTCCCCATTGGGTTCTATTGCACAGTACGCACGACCTGCGGGGCATCCACCAAAAAATTCAAGAACTTTTACAAGCGACTTACCCTCGTTTTCAATTAAGACTCTAAAACCTTCCATTGTTGTTGCTGAAGAAATCCTTATTTTTCCAGCCATTTCTTCTTTTATCTTATGCATTAAATTTAAGTATATTTGTCTTTTTTCAAAGCCAACATCACACTCACTATTAAGTTTGCCGTTACCTGTTGGAATGAAATTATAAATATTTACGCCTACTGCACCTATTCTCTTTGCTAAATAAATTATTTCTTCTAATTCTTCACAATTAGAGTTTGTTATTGTTGGTGCAACGCTAATCTCAATCTCTTGCTCAATACAATTTTTGATCCCTTCAATAGCTTTATCAAAACTCCCAGGAACACTTCTAAATGAATCATGTGTTTCTGCTGTTGCTCCATCAAGACTTATCTGTATGCTATAGAATCCGATTTTTTTCAATCTTTTCGCTATCTCTTTTGTTATTAAGGTTCCATTGCTCGCAAGACCAATAGCCAGTCCTTTATCTACCGCATGGGAGCATAGTTCAAAAAAATCTTCTCTTAAAAGTGGCTCTCCTCCAGAGAAAAGAAGCAAACAAACCCCTGCTTCCGCTAACTGATCAATTACTCTTTTTGCTTCATCTGTATTTAATTCACGTTCGTCAATTCTTCTAGTGGCTGCAGAACAATGTTTACATTTAAGATTGCATTTATGGGAGATCTCCCATACAACCGCAAAAGGAGATTTCCATCTTAACATCTTTTTTGGGAGTCCAAATTCTTCAATGCTCTCGTATATTAGTGCTAAAGATCTGATAAATAAAATTCGGATATGACGCACTTTTAAACTTGCTTTTAAGTTATTTTCTTTGGATTTTGATATTACTTCTGCTATTCTTATCACCACTATTATTATAAAATAATAAAAATAATTTCTTATACTCATTTTTTTGCCATTTTCTCCAATATATTTTTCTATCAATAGTTCTAATCTTCTCTTTTTGTTAACATGCCTAATTAAGTCTTTAAATAACCATTTAAACGCTGGATTCTTAATTAACTGTAGCACGGGATAGCTCCCTAGCCTGATAGAATCTACGTCATCTCTAATCATTTTGTTTGTTCACCAAACCCCTCAAATCAATAAAACCCTGACTGTCGTGCTCCTTTCCCGCACTCAGCCCCAGAGACAACGGTAATCCCTCTTCACTCACCGCTCGCTGCGTGTATCTTTCTCTTGTCCCTTTCATCTTCTTATGCCCGTTGTAGCCGACGAGATCCCCACTTTTTTCGCTTCTATCGTCTATACGCTTCATTTCTCAAAACACCCTCTATTCGCTCCCTTCTCCCTTCTTCCTGCCATCTCCTCAGCCTTCTCCACGCCGTAACGCCAGACCCGAACTCTTTCGGCATATCCTCCCATCCCGTTTACAGCCCGTAATGAGGACAAAGAGGACGCCATCGATGGTTCTTCGGTCTTCCGCTCTCGCTCGGACGCCCCCCCTCTCTTCGCGGCTCCAAACGAGTGGCGGAAGAAACGGCTTGATGAACTCCCACGCCACCTCACTTAACCTCTCGTATTT
>QMVO01000261.1 GCA_003661125.1 Methanosarcinales archaeon | reverse complement strand
TCATTAATCCCGTTTAACACCTTCTTCCAATCCAGATTGCCTTTTCCCGGTGGCAAATGCAAATCGTCTGTTCCGAAGTTATCGCTTGCATGTATATGTATTATATCCACGTCCTCTGCCTTCGCCTTAATATTTAAAAAATCGTCCAGCGTTCGTGTCGTATTTGCATGTGCAACGTCAAGACATATCCCAATATTGTCCATATGCACACTTCGCACTATTTGAATGAGTTCATCGGGATACCTTCCCAGCATCATATTCACAGATGTCAAATTCTCTACTGCTATTCTTAATCCACGTTCAGCCGCAAATTCACAAAGCTTAGTTAGACCATCAATCGACTTCTGAACCGCCTTTTCTGGCATCTGCACGGACAATGGCGATAAAATGCCCGGATGCACCACGCAGATATCATCAATAAACTCGTATGCGCTCTCCATACTCTCTTTTATCTGCCTTACGCTCTCTCTCCATATCCCCTCGTTTACACTCGCGATGTTAATATCAGAGAGAGGTGCGTGTAAGGAAAGAACGAGATTTGTTGTTTCGCTTATTTCCCTTACCCTCGCTTTAAATTCTCCTTCCACTTTCTGCGCTCCTTCGCCCACTATTTCCCAGCCCTGAAAGCCTGCATCTTCTAACCGGTACATCCATTCCACCGGGTTGCTGGTTGCATCCACGCACGAAAAGCTTATTTTTGCTCTCATACACTCTTTTTTTTCGACGAAAAAACTGTGCTAAACAGTTAGTAATCTTCAAGAGAAAGAATGAGCTCGACTATCTCCTTTACCCTTCCTTCCACGCCCTTCGAATAGTCTAATCTTTTTATTATTTTGCTAACAGGGGTATGCTCATCATTAAAATCGCTCAGTGCTATCTTCGGTAAGTCGCTGCTCTTAAACCCCTCAACAAGCACAAAATCAACATCTGAATTCGCCATTTCTTCTATCAATTCCATTAGAGTCTTACCTCTGCAAATTTTTATCGTCTTTTGTTCGGAAGTCCCCATAGCCACTTCTGCACCTGCGTTAAAGAAACGGTCTGTATCTTTCATGGATGCGCTAAAATCCAGGTCATGTGTGTGTTTTATGCATCCCACTTTACCGTATTCCTTCAGATGTGTAATCAAATACTCGATAAGCGATGTTTTCCCTGACTTCTTCTCGCCCACTATGGATATGACCTTCATGCCTTTGGATTAAAGAAATATAAAAGCATAAGAATAAAGACATTACATTCATGTATGGAAGAACAGAATACAATGGCAGTAGAAGCCCTTAAGTTAATAAGAGAAGGAGAAGAGGAAGGTAGGAAGTTAATAGAAGAGGCTAAGGAGCGCGCCGCAAAACTAATAAAAGACGCGGAGGAAGAAGTGGATAGAATAAAAGAAAAAGCACGTGAGGATGCAAAGAGCTTAGCAGTTCAGATTTCAGACAAGTATGCAAAGAAAGGTAAGGAAGAAGAGAGCGCGATAATGAAAAAAGCCATGGCAGAAGTTGAGAACCTGAAATCAATCGCGGAATCGAATATCGACCCCGCGGTAAACCGCGTGTTAGAAAAAATTTTAGGACTTGTCTAAACTTTTTTCTTTGGTAAGGCTTTCTTTTTAAAGAAAGGTTTGAGGTGATTCGTTTGGGTGCGAGGGAGATAGTGGAGAGGATAAAGGAGGAAGCAGTTTCTGAGAGGGAGAAGATAATTAGCGTAGCAGAGAAAAAAGCAGATGAACTGATCAAAGAAGCGACAGCTCAGGTAGAACTTCAAAAGAAGAGAGTTATTGATGCGGAAGAAAGAAAAGGTATTGAGGAGCTCGAGCGAATAATTCGAGCCGCTCGGTTAAATGCGAGGAAGCTAAGATGGGCTGCTGAAGTGGAGATGATAGCGAAAACGTTAGAGGAAGCAATGAAGAGGATAAAGGAAGTAAAAACGAGCGGTTTCAAGGGGAACTCGTATTCGGCTATCCTTGCTGGTCTGATAAGGGATGCTACGAGGAGTTTAACCGCGGGGAGTAGCACAAGCAGCGGTAGCGACTTGGAGGTAATACTCAGTGAGGAGGATGCACCTTTTATAACGTCAGACATGTTAAAGAATATAGCCGACGAAATAAGCGCAGAGGGTGTGAATATTCATTTATCACTATCTGATAAAAGAATAAAGTCCGCCGGAGGGGTTATTGTAAGAAGCAAAGATGGAAAGGTAGAGGTAAATAATGCCTTTGAGCAGCGACTGGCACGTTTTTCCGCCAATTTAAGAGAAGACATAGTTAAAACTCTTTTTAAAAGGGGGTAAATGAAAGATATTTCTTTGATTCTTTCTAAGAAAGTTTGAAATGATTGCCGTAATTGGAGACCCTGAAACAGCTATGGGTTTCAGGCTCGCGGGTGTAAAGGATGTATATGAGTATGAAGATGGCGTAGAGGATGGAGGAGAAGTTGCTCGCTTGTTAGATAAATTGGCAAGAGAGGATTTTGCTATTATAATCATAAACGAAAGATTTGCCGCCGAAGCCAAGAACAGAAATAAGATAAGAGAGATAAACGCGAAAAAACGCGGCGTAATACCCATTATTATTGAAGTCCCAGATAAGAAAGGACCCATGACGAAAGAGATTGATGAGATCATGCGGCTAATAAAACGTGCAGTGGGAGTTGCAGTTAAGTAAAACTTTTTGCGAGCGAGCTCCTATCTTATTTAACCAAGGACCCCTCTATTACCGTATCGAAATTTATCTTCTTATCCCATCCCGCAAGTTCAAACACGTTCATGAAATTGACGCCAATGATTTTCGGTCTTTTCTTTCCGGATATATCTTCAATCAAACGAAGGACCTCATCTGGTGAGCATCCAAACTTTGGCATCGCTAATCCACCCAGCACAACCACCACATCGGGATCGCCGGGATCGCCCTTTTCATCCACAACGCTATATCCTATGTTTTCTATCTTTTTTATCTTCCTTGCTTCCTTTGCATCTGTTCTTGGTACATATAACATATCAAAACCTCTATCTCTCACCGCGTAAGCGAGCAATTCCACAAACGGCGTGCAAACTGAAACTGAACCCGCAAACACGAGCTTAGACCCTTCTTTTATGTCTGCCATACTATTTCTGAATGTTCCCGTGAAGTCTACTATTCCATTTCTCTTTTTCATTCCCCCACTGGGTATCTCACTTGAGTTTATATCCTCGATTACCCTGGAGAGGATGAGAACCAGCGGACTTAATTTCTTACATTCATTTATAAGTTCGTATAAAGCTTTTTTCACTTTTACATTCTCTATCTTATCCAGGTTTTCGGACAGCAGTGCAATCATCGGTTTCATGGTATTCACGAAAAAACGCTTCGAAAATTTATCGAAAGCATCAGTTAATGAGGTGTTAACATAATAACGCTTTTCTCCACCCATATAGATGTCGTTAATCATATTCACAATTTTCAATTTTCGCAAGCTTAGGCTGACCAATCCGCTGCTGTAGCC
>QMVO01000260.1 GCA_003661125.1 Methanosarcinales archaeon | reverse complement strand
CATCATATCCTGCTTTTCAAGCATCATATCCTGCTTTTCAAGCATCATATCCTGCTTTTCAAGCATCATATCCTGCTTTTCAAGCATCATATCCTGCTTTTCAAGCATCATATCCTGCTTTTCGAGCATCTTCTTTCCTATCGATACCGATTCTTCACCGAGTTCGACTGACCGATAAAGCAATTTCCCGGCTGTATCCAAACGTTCACCCAACTCCTCCTGCCAGTTCCCCCTTCTTATCTCAAAATATTCGAACTCCGCCTTAAAATCTTCAAATTGGACCCCCAAATGCTCTACGTCTATTGGGTATCTTTTAATCCCTATTTCTTCGATGAACTGCTCCATTTTTGTATCTTCACCTTCTGCAACGACTCTAACATCATACGGCTTAACGTTCTCAACAAATCCCGATATTCCCAGCCGTCTTGCTGTCTCTTCCACTTCGTCTCGATACCCAACACGTTGAACCTTCCCTTTGGCGATAATCACCGCTCTTTTCATTTTCTTCATCCTTCATCTTATTTTATGTTTACAACTCGTTTAAAAACATCAAGAATATTTATTTTATTCCTGCTTTCTTTTTTAGCCACCGGTCACGGCGCACTCCCAAAAGGGCACAGGGGATTTGCACGAAGGCTAATATCTGCACTGTAGTAAATGTTAAACTCGCCATTCGCCGTGATATGCTGACTATAAGTGCCATGAGCATTGCCAATAGCTACGGCATCGCATCCTACCTCTACGCTTCCCTTACCTCGGGATGAGAAATCATAACCTATCCCCTTTTCTACTTTTGTACTGGAATGACCAATTCCATGCGTGAGCGCGACCTGGGATCCTACCGAAGCATCCAGACAACCAAAGTCGCGGGAATAAAATCCTACGACCGTTCCTTCTCTCGTGGTCAACTGCCCCTCGGTGCCCAAAGAGTCATAGCCAATAGCAGTTCCAGTGCTTAATTGGCTCCCGTAACTGGCAGGAAGCACGCTCCACGTATCAAGTATCACGCTTTCTCCTCTCGAAGCGTTAGCATAAAGGTAATGTGCGAACGATTCTGATAGATTCTTTCCGGCGTACGAATGTGAATGATTCTGGCTCACATTCCACGAACCGTTAGAATGAATATACGTTATCGTCCATGTCGGGGACGAATGAGACCATGTTCCCTCTTGAGCTAAGGCAGCTTGAGGAAGTATTAGAAATAAAAACAAAACTAAAAAGCTCAAAAGCAGGATTACAGCTCCAATAAACCCTTCTTCTCTCATTTGCTATTTCACCTCCTCCATTTTGGTTATTATGGTTTGAAATCCATCACCTCGTAGAACGCGAAAGATCCATCCACTGTGGTCTTATAACGAAGCTTCAACCCTTTATGTTCATCATCAACAGAGGCACTCATACTCGCAGAGATGATACCTTCAGCTGGATTTCCTGGTCCTTCTAACCTTCCTGCATTGATTTCATAGTGCATCTCCGGGGTTTGGGTTATCTGTGCTTTGGTCTCAGTCGTTGCCTGCACGTCGGTCATGCTCATATAGCAACCAGCAGCAACATACACGCAACATCCCTTTGATTTAAGGGACATGCCCACACCCTCAGTGTGGCTTACCGAGCCCTTTTTACACGCCGCGGTGTATCCAATGTTCTTTGTCACCTCCAGATTCGGCGTTTTACCTGTGTCTACCTTGAAATCCTTATAGAGATTGATAGTACCGCCTGAGCTAAACGTATTTTCCTTGTATTTAATCTTTCCATATTTCTGTCCTGATGTAAGTGGAGGATTATCAAGGAGGTCTTTGTTACTGCATTCCCAGTTGAGTTGCTCAATTTCTTTCATCTTTCTATCGCATACTACTTCAGTTGTGATGGTAAGCGTTGCGGTTTCCGGCGTGGGTGGCACGTTGCGACTTGCGAAGGCAACTCCGCCAAATGTAAATGACATTGCCAATGCTATAACGACTACGCGTATTAATATTAATCTCGCTGGTGTTTTTTTCATGAAATCTCGTAAAGGTTCTTATGGAGTCGCAATTTTTGACGTGTAACTCATTTCCTTATGGAACTGGAACAAACCGCTCGCACTGGACCTCTCCTCATACGACAATACGGGATCACCTACAACATAAACATTCATGCCTGCGGATATTCTCCCTTTAGCCATGGACCCTTCGTTTAACCCTTTCACATCTATTTTGTAGTTTAACGCCGGATTATCCGTAATTCCTACCTCAGCGCTGGTCGTAGCCTGCACATCAGTCGCATGCAGCTTACTATATGCATTCATTTCATCACAGCTTGCCGTCGGTAATAAGCCCAATTCGTTCCACTTTGATGTATATCCATGAAGATTGAAATTCCTATTCGTAGCTACCTTTCCGAACGCCAGCGTTGGTTTTTCACTGCTGCTTTCCCAATCAACAAACTTAGCGGAAGTCCCAACGGCTTGTTTTGCTGACGTATATTCCACAAACCAACTCGCGGCAGCAACTCCGCTTGCAGCAACCATCAGAGCGATTGTGATCGCGACCGCACCTATCAATCCCATTGCTCTTTTCATCCTTCTCTATTCCTCCACTTATCTTTTACTCCATTATTTTGGTTATATTGATATTCAATAAAATATAAAAAGGCATGGGGTTTTTAGGTTAGGAGAATAGGTAAGAACCATTGGTACTCAATCATCCAAGGCTGCCGCAGCTACAAATTGGAGAGGTCCCTTTTTACCTATTATCAGTGAAGCCGATAATCGGAGTTTGAATTCCGAACCATCTTTTCTTACACCTATTAACTCCCCCTCCCAATCTCCCTTCTCCTGTACCGCCATTAAAACATCCTCAGCACCTGTTCCCTCCATTTGTCGCCAGAATTCTGTGCAAAATCGTCCTAAAACTTCATTCTCCCTCTCATAGCCCCACATCTTCAAGAATGCCGGATTCACATACGTTAATTTACCCTTCGTGTCAGCCATAAGAATCGAATTATTAGATATTTCAACCGCATTCGCCTTTACCCTCAACTCTTCCTCAACTTTTATCTTTGCAATACCGCCGGCGATCCCTTCTGATATTCCACCAAGTAAGCTTCTATCTTCTTCCGTTAGAACTCTTCCATGCCTGGCAAGAATTAATAGTGCGCCATGAGTTTCCCCTTTTGTCCGTAGAGGAATCGCACATATCTCTTGAAGATTATATTCAGCAGCTAACTCAAAGGCATAATTATTGTAAGAAAGCCCCTCCCCTTTCTTCTCCCCCTTAACAAAGAAAATGGTTTGCCAATGATTGCTGCTCTCGCAATACCTCTTTTCCATTCATCAATCGTATCTCTTCTTTTCTGCTCTTCCATGCGTGGGTAGCCCACCTGTGCAGCACTGCAAAGTGTGTTGTTTTCGTGATTGTAAATCAATATATCCCCCATATCGTAACCAATTACATCGCACAGATTTTCGAGAATAGTTGAGCATAGTTGGTCAATTGTATATGAACGATTAACCGCCTCT
>QMVO01000259.1 GCA_003661125.1 Methanosarcinales archaeon | reverse complement strand
TGAATTTGTGATTTGTGCATTAGTGATTGCGGATTGTGAATATTTTGTTAATTTTTATGATAAATTGAGGGTTATTGATCCGCCCCACTCCTCAGGAAACTACATCGGTTTTTAATATAATTAGTTAAATTTAAATTATACCATAAAGGGGCAAAAGAAAAAAAGAGAAATGACAAGAGAGAAGCTAAGCGGTGCGGAAATAGTGGTAGAGGAGTTGAAGACAGAAGGAGTAGAAGTTGCTTTTGGAATACCAGGTGGAGTTCTGTTAGACCTGTACGATGTGCTCGACAGGGAAGAGGCGATAAGGCATATATTGATGAGGCATGAGCAATGTGCGGCACACGCCGCTGACGGCTATGCACGTGTGTTGGGTAAAACAGGCGTTTGTATCGCCACTTCGGGTCCCGGTGCCACGAATCTCGTTACCGGACTGACGAATGCTAATATGGACTCTTCTCCAGTAGTAGCATTAACAGGACAGGTGCCGACCTCTGTAATAGGCACCAATGCATTCCAGGAAGCCAGCACCTTCACCATCACCATGCCCATCACAAAACATAACTTCCTCGTAAAGCGAACGGAAGATTTACCTAAGGTCATCCATAACGCCTTTTATATTGCTAATACCGGAAGGAAAGGAGTTGTTTTGGTTGACCTGCCAAAGGACATCTTAGCAGGCGAAGCAAAGGTGAATTTACATCCAAAGGAGACTTTTGCTGGCTATAAGCCGAATATAAAGCCAAATCAGGTGCAAATAAAGAGAGTGGTTGAGATTTTAGCAAAGGCGGAACGCCCACTTATTCTGGCAGGCGGTGGTGTTATCAGTGCGGGGGCAACGGAAGAGCTACGGCATTTAGCTGAATTTCTTGGTGCGCCCGTAATAACAACGCTTATGGGTAAAGGAGCTATTCCAGAGAATCATCCTTTCTGCCTGGGCATGGCAGGGATGCATGGACAGGTCTATGCGAACAGAGCGATTAACGAATGTGATGCCCTGCTTGCCTTGGGGACAAGATTCAGCGATAGAACCACTGGCTGGCAATTAGACCAGTTTGCTCCGGATGCCACACTAATACAGGTGGACATAGATACCGCAGAGATAAACAAGAACCTACCGGTGGACATTCCAATTGTGGGAGATGTAAAACTAGCATTGTCGGCAATATTAGCGTTGCTGGCGAAAAAGAGAAAGAAGAAAAGTGAGAGCGAATGGGAGAAGAGAATAAAAAAGATGCATGAGGCATGTGACTCGTGTGTAGGAGATATACCGAAGGAAGGGGCGTCGGTATCAGAGATATTAATAAAGGAAATCAGCAGAATCCTGGATGACGATGCAATCGTCACGACAGAAGTGGGGCAGTGTCAGATGTTTGCAGCGCATTATTACATGACGAGGAAGCCCCGCACGTTTATATCCTCTGGCGGGTTGGGGACGATGGGATTTGGATTCCCCGCAGCAATAGGGGCGAAGGTTGCAGCTCCGGATAAGAAAGTCGTGGACTTAGCAGGAGACGGAAGTTTTTTGATGACCTGCCAGGATCTGGCTACCTGCGTTGAGAACGATATACAGGTGGTAGTGTGCATCTTTGACAACAGGTATTTGGGAATGGTAAGGCAGTGGCAGGAACTGTTCTATGAAAAGAAATATGCTCAAACAGGTTTGGGGATCTCGCCGGATTTTGTTAAGCTGGCAGAAGCATTTGGCTGCTATGCAGAGCGGGTAGAAAAGCCGGAGGAGTTGCAGGATGCTTTAAATAACGCATTCGATTCGGGAAAACCAGCAGTACTTGACATGATTGTGGGCAAGGAGGATAAGGTACTGCCTATGATCCCTCCTGGGGGTAGTATAATCGGAATGATAGGAACGGAAAGATGCAAACACATATAATTTCGTTATTGGTGGAGGACCATCCAGGCGTTCTAACCAGAATGTCAGGCATGTTCACCCAGCGAGGAATCAATATTACCTCGCTTACGGTTTCACCATGTGAGAAGGAAGGGTTATCAAGGATGACGGTGGCGATTAAAGGTTCCGAGAGCGAATTGGAGAAGGTGAGGAAGCAGATAAGCAACCTGATAGAAGTGATAAAAGTAGTGAATTTGGGCAAGAAGGATGCGATTGTCAGAGATTTATGCTTGCTGAGGGTGCATGTAAAGGATTCAGGAGCTCGTTCTGAGGTGATGCAGCTTGCGGAATCTTACGGAGCGAAAATAGTAGATGCAGCTTTAGATTCAGTAACACTGGAACTCACAGAAGAGCCTGAAAGGATAAACAGGTTTGTTGATTTAATGCGACATTTCGGCGTGAAGCAGTTGTACAGAACCGGGGTTACAGCTATTGGCATAGGAGCAGGCTTGGAGAGGTAGGCTACGAAATCATTTGTACAAATTTATACTTTAGTGTTAGAAAAAGAAGGAGAAAAAGAGATGGAGATGGAGATAGAAGAACTGTTAGAGATTTCGTCGGAGATAAGGGATTCTATAAGAAAATACATTTCAGAAAACATTGACTATGGCGAGATAATAGTAAGAAGAGAGCGCGATGTGACGAGAAAGATAGACATGTTTGCAGAGAAAGCGTTAGAGAATGCCTTGAGTAGTCGCAATATGTGTGCGAGGATAGTATCAGAAGAATTAGGCGACCATGTATTCCCGAAAGGCGGGGAACCGAAATTCACACTTATTTTCGACCCCATTGACGGTTCTACAAACGCTATTCTTGGCATACCGGTCTTCTGCTCCTCCATTGCTTATTCACCGAAAACAGACCATGTTACTTTTAACGATGTTCAAGCGAGCGTGGTTGCCTCCATCTACGGGAGGACGTATTATGCAGTAAAAGGCGAAAATGCATTTGCTGATGGTAAGAAATTGCCTCGTAATGTGAGAGGGAAGACAAAACAAGTTCTCTCTATTTACATTTATGGTGCAGATTTGATACCCGATGGGTTGATACAATTTCAAAAAGAGGCAAAAAAAGTGATAGTCCGTGTGCTGGGCAGTATTGCAGCAGAGATATGCCTGGTTGCAGAAGGTGTAATAGATGCAGTAATAGACGTGCGTGGCTTAATAAACGGTTATGACATTGCAGGTGCTGCTCTGATCTTAAAAGAAGCGGGAGGAGTTATAACGGATATAAGGGGAAAGGAGCTGAAAAGCGAAGTAGGAAAAACGCAAAATATTTCGCTTATTGCTGCTCTGGAGCCTGAAATGTATAACAAAATGCTCGATATGGCGGTTTGATGCATTTTTGTTAGAACCACAAGATTACGCGTATTTTGTTATCTACTATTTTTGATATTTAAAAGGCTTTCCAGAAATCTTTTCACTTTGAAATTGAAACATGAAGAACTATACAAAATAAAAACACTAAACAGAGAAAAAATCGTAAAATGCGGATAGCGATATTGAAGAGGGATAAGTGCCAGCCACGGAAATGCGAGTATGAATGTATAAAATACTGCCCGATGGTGCGCACAGGAACGGAGACGGTGGTTCTG
>QMVO01000258.1 GCA_003661125.1 Methanosarcinales archaeon | reverse complement strand
GCCCCGATAGTGGGCGATATAGAGAAGGAGAAATCGTTACATGCAAAGAAAGATTATGAGGAGTGTTACAACGATGCAATATCGAAGTGGAACGAGGAAATAGAATACTGGCGCGAGCATTATGACGAGGAGACATACGACGGCACACCCGTATCGGAAGAAATGGCAGCCGATCTCATAAATACAATCATTCACAATCGTGATTGTTTCACGCTTATGCTTTCACCACCACCACCCCCACCATCACCTGTGCCGGGGATAATATTGTCCGCACTATCAATCACTGCACTTGGCGGGTTGATTATGCACCAAACACCAGCTCTACGGCGCTGGTTCTGATAGTGCGGAGGCTACACTGAGCAGTCCTAATCCAAACCCACATGCGAGAAGTAGTTTTTTCATATCAGGTGAAACGGGCGCAGTTGAAGCGATAGTGAGCGCCGTCCCAAGTGATAGCGTTGATGCACTAAAAATCCGCTTCTTCTCCTCTTCTGTAACATCAACATGCCAAGTTTTCGCTTCTGCCATGATTAAATATTTATATAATATATGCGTATAAAAATATTAGTGTAAAAGAAAAATGTCACAGGTAGCGATATTGGAGGGGAATATAGGGAACGGGCGCACGAGCAGTTATGCGATATACGAGCACCACAGCGATGCAAGAGCGTGGAGTGTTACGGTCGGTGAACCAGCAAAGGCGATATTTGACTATTTCAGTCCTCGTAGCGGTCCTTTTAAACCGGGCGAACTTAAAAGTATAGTTTATAACCGAGTGAAAAACATCGGCTCACTGGAGGGCAGAATATATGGAAAGTTTGAACAGCTGGACTCAGCTGGAAATGTAATAAAGACTATTTGCAGTGTTTCAGATACCTTTGCGGGAGGTGAATGTAAGGGAATAGACTACGCCGAACATCTTAGCACTTGTAATTTCGAGAATATACCAGCGTGTGACGATTCATCTGCTTGTGCTATTTATTTGCCAACAACTCCTGGCACATACTACTACGGTATAAAGACATGGGCTGAGGGCGAGAGCGAACCACCATATCCATCACCCACAGCGGCACTTGCGGGTGCGGAAGTATTACCGGCAGCGGGCGAAGAAGGGATGGGTCTTGCGATACCTATAACAGTCGCTTCGGGCTTAACGCTTGTGGGATTAGGTATATTACAAGCACGTTCACGGCGTTTTTAATCGCCTCCAAAGCGAAATGAAGAAGGCAACAAAAATAGCGGGAATCGTAATAGGAGCGGGCATAGGCATCGGACTACTCTACTGGTTATTGAAAAGAGCAAAAGGAGCACAAGAACTGGGAGCGATTGAGAAACTATACCAAAAAGCTTACGGGAACACAGCATACGATGAATATGGCGGCTTCGTTGTTTATCCCAATATGAGAGAAGCGCTATTGCATCGCAATCCTTCTCCACCTTACCCCGATGCGGCAACAATCTGTTTCACTAACGAGTGCGGAAAATTAAAGCAATCAGTAAGGGACGAAATCACAGGGTTGGGCTTCACACTTGAAGACGTAGACCACCAGATACCTATAAATGGGACACTGCACGACAGGCGTTGTTATATCAAGTGGAACGGAGAGCACTTCACTACGTCAGACCTATACATTGATAGTATGAAGGATTTGGCGATAGAGATGGGGTATACTATCACGGACGTGAGCGGTAAACCGCATTACTGGGGCTTCTATGGCGAGAGTTGCAGTAAGGCATATAACAATCTCGAAGAGTTCGTTAACAATGTAGGCTTGAAAATGCACACTTCTGATATGAGCAAGCAGTATGGCGGCTGTGTGTTCTATGTAAAGTCGTGGTATCTGAGCGGCATGTATGCTCTATTCGTTTAGCGCAAAAGAAACTCCAAGAACGGGTCACGTCTGAACCGGGAGAAGATATAGTTACCTTCTTTATCCCTTCGCATAAACCCCAACCGTGAGAGTTCCCCAACTATTTTCCACGCCTCCCTACTCTCTTTTACAAAAGGCGCCAGCACCTCCTCAATCTCGCTCGCTGTTAATTTTTCTTTGCTTACCAGTGCCTCGTGCGGTTTGCGGAGGTGTTCAGGCAACATGCTCGTTTTGTAGAATTTTAGCACTTTCTTTATACCCGCACCTACATTGCCGTATATTCGTTCAAGTTCTCTCACCGTCTCCATGTCCACCTTTACTTTATAGGTTTTTGTGCCCCGCTGGAGGTCGTATATCTGGCTCGGCGAGAGTTTGTAGCCAAATTTCTTTTCCACTGCTTCTGGCAGAGTTTCTATCATTGTCCCATCCTCAGTGGGTGTTGTAGTCACAGGTATTACACCTTTATTTCGCTTCACAAAATCCTGTATCTCTTTTAATGTCTCTTCAGGAATCTCACTCAAACGCGTCATCTTCTCCCTAATAAGACCTCCATCCAGCTCCGGTCTCTTACTTCAACATTAGGCTTACCTAATATTATCTCCTCCCACTCCTCTCGCCCTTCCTTTCGTGCCTCCTTTAACAGTAATTCTTCCCATTTCCTGAGTTTTCGTGTCCGTCCGAACTTTTTGCCCCTTAGCTTCTTCACCTGTTCCGCCGCCGGGGGCAGGTCAGATTCTATGTTTTTGTTCCTCGCCTTTTTCGCATGGTGTCCAAATGCGAGTCGTGACTTCAGTTGGTGAATGGTAGGGTCTTTCGCAGTGCACGGTTTCGCGCGCAGGTAATATATCTCACGTGGTTTTGTCCTGTGCACGAGCACCAAGTCGTCCATCTCAGTCCCCATAAACCTGCTCAAAAGTTCTCAGAGCTTTTCGTATGTCTTCCGGCATACCCGCATACGGTGAACCGAGCAATTTATAGACGTATCCCACTACAACCGACCACACATCTTTGTCCCCCAGCTTCACAAGAACATCTGGATAATTTACACTGACAAATGTGCGGATTTTGTCCCATTCGCGGTTCATAGCCTGTCTAATGTTCTCCCTCACTATCACATCAGGCTGATTCGCAAGCAACATCCCTGCGGCGTATTCCACACCTCTACGTGCTCTTGCCATAATTTTATCCCCTTTCTTCCGCAACTCCTTGGTGAGCCACCACGCCACCTGTTCTAAGTTTGCACCATCCACGAATCCCAGTTCTCGGCGTCGGTTCTCACATACCCAGCGCACACCAAAAGTGAGTAATTCGTCAGGATAGTCTCTCAAAATCTTCTCCGCTATCGCACTCGGTTCAAGAATTTCCGGGGTAACTTCTTCCATTTTTCTTATCCGCTTTTTACGCTTCGCAGGCTTACGTTTTGGTGGTCGGGGTATTGCCGGTCTTATCACTGGCAGGTATCCCTCCTCTTCTTCCTCTTCCTCTTCCTCTTCCTCTTCTTCCTCCTCTTCTTCTTTCTCTTCCTCCTCCAGTAGCATCTTAGTATGCTCTGCGAGGTCGGTAATGTTTGCAACTGCATAAGATTGCGATATTCGCCCCGATGCGACCGACTCGGCGAATGATTCTATGT
>QMVO01000257.1 GCA_003661125.1 Methanosarcinales archaeon | reverse complement strand
GATTTACGAATAGAATAAGAAGGAGGGTAGGAATGACTATAATAGGATTAAAGGGAATGCTTGTGGATTTGCTGGGAGAGGAGAAATGAAAATCTTAATAACGGGCGGTGCGGGCTTCATAGGCTCGCATTTGGTGGATGCGTTAGCGGATAAGCATGAGATTGTTGTTTTGGATAACTTAGAGCCTCAAGTCCATGCAGAGAAACCTGACTATCTCAATCCAGATGCAGCATACATATTCGGAGACATGCGTGATGAAGCGGTGTTGAGGAAAGCATTGGAGGGTGTGGAAGTGATTTTTCACGAAGCTGCAGCAGTAGGCGTGGGACAGAGCATGTATGAGATAAGGAGATATGTTGAAGTGAACACGATGGCAACCGCAAAGCTTCTTGATATTTTGGTGAACGAGGAGAATGAGGTGAAGAAGTTGATTGTTGCATCATCAATGAGCATATATGGCGAAGGAGCTTATGAATGCGATAACTGTGGGGAAGTGTATCCAAAACTGAGGGGAGAAGAGCAGTTAAAGAGGAGGGAATGGGAGCTTAGATGCCCCTATTGTGGCGAAGTTGTGAAGCCAATACCGACGAGTGAAGAGAAGCCATTGCATCCTACTTCAATTTATGCGATAACAAAGCGAGACCAGGAGGAGATGTGCTTAACAGTAGGAAGAGCATACGGAATTCCAACGGTGGCGTTGAGATATTTCAATGTTTATGGACCGAGACAGTCGTTGAACAATCCTTATACGGGCGTGTGTGCAATTTTCTCTTCAAGGATTAAGAATGGAAAGCCACCGTTGATATTTGAGGATGGATTGCAGACGAGGGACTTTGTAAGCGTTCATGATGTCGTTAGAGCGAACATTTTAGCAATGGAAAGTTCAAATGCGAACTATGAAATTTTCAATGTTGGAACAGGGGAAGCAACAAATATTCTGGAGATTGCATATGCGCTTATAAAATTGTATAACAAGGACAAAGAGTTAGAACCAGAAATAACGAATAAATACAGAGCTGGGGATATAAGGCACTGCTTTGCAGACATCTCTAAAATAAAGAATAAATTGGGATTTAAGCCAGGAACGGCTCTTGAAGAGGGTATGAAGGAGCTTGTGGAGTGGGGCGAAAAAGAAGAAGCAGTGGATAAGTTTGATGAGGCGCATGAAGAGCTAAAGGCGAGGGGGCTGGTGGAAGAATAGAATAAGAACCGGAAAAACGGACAAACATGCATTATCTGTAAATAATGTGTCTGTAAGCATAACTGCTGAAAGATGGGAACATATACGAGCAAAAATAATCCGTATGAATTGGTTTGAAATTGGAAGTGAAATAAAAATAAAGCAATTGATTTTTTATGAATCAAGTGCAAAGTGATAATTCATGGTGCAATTAGCGAGGAAAGTCCTGAAGAATTCAATTTACAACAGTTCGAGAGTAATTGTAAGTGGAGTAGGGGGTTTAATTTTCACCATTCTCTTAGCCAGACTGCTCCATCCAGAGCTATTCGGAGTATATCATCTTGCCTTAGCAGTTGCCTTTTTGCTCCTGACCTTTGCCGACCTTGGGATAAATGGAACGGTAGTCAGATATGTTTCGTATGCATTAGGGAAGAAAGACGAAACATTAGCGAGGAGTTATTTCGTGTATTTAGGGAAATTTAAATTTTTACTTACCATCATATTCTCTCTGTCGCTTGCAGTTTTAGCTGATCCATTAGCGTTTCACGTTTTCCATAAACCCGCTCTTTTTCTCCCTTTGGGGATTGTTGCAATATTTTTGTTCCTTTGGTCGCTATTAGATTTTATAGATTACACTTTTACTGCCTTTCAAGAATTTAAATACCCTACGCTCAGGCATTTGATTTATGAATGTGCAAGATTGGCTTTAGTGCCTCTGTTCATTTTCCTCGGATTTTCTGTTTGTGGAGCTTTGATAGGTCTCTGTTTATCGCTTCTCTTAGCTCTATTCGTTCTATTCTATTTTCTAAGAAAGAATCATCCTTTTTTATTGAAAGGAGAAACTGTACGAATAGACAGAAAGAGAATTCTCAGATTTTTGGGTTATTTAACCTTTGGGTCAATTGCAGGCGTGGTATTTGCGTATGTGGACAGCATAATGCTTGGAATGTTTATGGCAGTGGAATATGTAGGCTTCTACCGGGCGGGATATAACATTGTTTTTGCGTTCGCAGGTTTGATCACCATAACAAACGTTCTTTTCCCTGTGTTTACACAAATAGAGGGCGCGGAGTTGGGGAATGCATTTAAAAAAGTATTCAAGTATTCTTCATTATTAGCTCTTCCCGGTGCATTTGGGTTGATCTTCATGGCGGAGCCTATTATAAAAGTTATGTATGGAGAGGAGTATTTACCAGCAGTTTTGCCCTTATGCGTGCTCTCGCTTCTAATAGTAGCAGCGCCACTGAATTTCTTTGGCGTTTTATTTAATGCGAAGGAGAAGCCAGAATACCCTGCGAGACTTATTATAGTTTCATCGGTATTGAATGTTCTTCTGAACTACTTTTTAATCTTAAGATTTGGGATAATGGGTGCGGCAATTGCCACAGTAATCTCCAGATATTTTAATTTTATCGCACTTGGAATTTTATCAAAAAAAGTGCTTGGTGTATCACCGGATTTAGATTCAATTTATAAACCTTTATTCTCTTCTCTGGTGATGCTTGGCTTCCTCTACTTCATTCCCCATCCTACGACCATTTTATTTGGGATAGGGGAAATAATCATTGCAGCAATTATTTATATTTCAGTAATGTTTTTAATAAGAGGAATCGAAAAGGAGGATATAAAATATTTGAGTGCGATTGTTGGTCAGCAGGAAAGGCTAATTAAGGCATATAATACCATGTATGGCAAGTTAGGAAGGGATGGAAAGTGATGGGGAAAGAGAAGTATTACGAGGATAGAAAAGCTCTCTTTGAGAAACTGACTGGAAGAATACTTGATATTGGCTGTAATTGGGGGAGATTCACTTGTATTTAGAGAAAAAGCAAGAGTGCATTGTTTATGGCATGGACATCATTTTGACAAATTATCAAGACAACATTGTCCAAGCAGATGCACATCACATTCCTTTTACAGATGAAACATTTGATGGCGTCTTTGCGGGAGAAATAATCGAGCATCTTGAAAATCCCGCACAATTTCTTCGTGAAGTTGAAAGAGTGCTCAAACGGGGGGGCGCCTAATATTGACCTCACCAAATATTCACAGTTTGAGCTACATTAAGGGCATCTTACTGAAGAAAGAGACGCTTTCGGACTTCAGCGAGCATATTTACGGATGGGACTTAAAGCTTTTGCAAAACTTTTTCAGAAAACTCAATTTGGGAATGGAGATAGAGGAACGCGGGTATGCGGACGGCGGTGGGCTTAAATATCACATTAAACTTATTCGTAGGCTAAGACCAGATTTTGGATGGTTCATTTACATAATTGCGAGAAAAATCTAAACCTTTACGGTCTTCAAAATCTGTTCTGCTCTGTG
>QMVO01000256.1 GCA_003661125.1 Methanosarcinales archaeon | reverse complement strand
TTGATCTCTTCCACGTTTAAGCTTAATATCTCCTCAGGTATGGCATGCATAAAATTGTAAATGAAAATAGCTTTATTTAAAATTTTCGGTTTTGTTTTGTCCCACAGGATATTGAGCAATTACTTTATAAGTCCTGGGGATAGAGTATTTACATTACATTACAATTACAACTATTCCCAAAACCTCCTTGTCCTCGTATATCTCCTCTCCTCCTCCAATATGTTGCGATAAAATTCATGCTCACCGTCTGCATCCATGGACTTAGCCCTCCTTATTATTCTCGATGCCACTTCTGGACCTATACCACGTGCAGCAAGCGTAATCACGGCGATAACACCATGCGACAAAACCAGATTTGCATTCCGATATACCTTCTTCACCCGCTCTTTATTCTCCTTTTCGGCATCAGCACTTCTTCTTTTCACCATCTTGATTTCTTCCCTCTCCCACGGTTTCAACGCTGCAATCAACCTCGAGTTGCAAAACGGGCAAACAAGCGATTGCGCTCCGAGTTCAACAATCGTCTTCACTCGTCTGAGCGATTCCCACTTTTTACAGCTCACACAGAATAAAATCACCCTGTCGTTCATTATCCTATTCCTTAACGCATCTATAATCAACCCCTCGTCTCGTTCAGTTGCTAACACATCCCGCCAACTCAAATACCCGGAAGCACCAATAGGACTCAGCCCGTGTGAGGAAAAAGAAAAACAGACTTTTATCTCGCCAGACTTTATTTTCCTCACCACTTCTTCTGTCCGCTCTACATCCAGCTTATCTGTGAAAATGTCGTTTACCGTCTCCTCGTAGATGGGCGTTCCGGAGAATAATTTCACCAGCTTATCTGCGGAAATCTGTGTTTTATCAAAGTCCTTGCGCAGCGCACCGAATCTCTTCGCCACGTTCAACAACTCCCATTTAAACAAAAAAGAGTTCTTCAGTGTTCTCTCTATTATCGTCCGAACAAATTCGGGCTCGATTGAGTCCAGCGTCTGCCTTAAGGTTTCTTTCTTTATTCTTCTCCCGGATTTCAATTTTATCCGATAAGGGTCTATTTCCATGGAAATAACCGTGCCGAGTCTGGCGCCGAGTAAAGCTATTATCAGTCTTCCAAATGTCTCGTTTACAAGATGCCCGAAGCAAGCATTTATTACCACCTCTTTTTCGTCTTTCGTGTTTTCCACAACCACTTCCTTTGCCGTTGGCACCACACACCCTTCTCCTATTTGCTTTTTTATTAATTCTATGAGCGTTCCCAAACAAGAGGAATTTACACCGTATTCGTGCTTCAAGTCCGCCTCTAAATCCAGAATCTCCCCATTTGAAGCGAAAAAAGAGGCGATTTTATTTCTTAAATTGCCCACTTTCTGCGCGATTTCAAAAGGAACAGGTATTTCCTCACCTTCCCAATTTGGAATCTCACCCTCCTTCTTCACACCTGGTTCTACTTTTATTTTTTCTTTCTCTGCTTCTACATCCGTGTCCACAATTCTCCATGTTTCGCCTTTTGCAACAAATAACGCACCAGGAGCCGCAAAATTCAGCACAAATCGCTCATCCAGCATGCATATCAGCTTTCCGCTCACTATATCATATACCTCGTATTTCCTCTCGTCCGGTATCATCGAAAGATTTTCGTAATAATAGCTCCTTGTGCTTTTACTCCTCCTTATCTTTTCTCCTTCTCTTTTTACCAATCCCTCCTCCTCTAACTGCTCTATCACTCGTATCATCGCATCAAAATAAATATTCCTGAAAGGATACGCCCTTCTTATCAACGAATGAAGCTTATCCAACGAAATCACTCCATGGTCGAGTAACACACCGCAAATTTGATTCGCCAATACGTCCAGCGATCTTTCTTTTAGCTTTACATCCTCTATTTTTCCCTCTCTTGCTCTCTTTGCAATCACCAGTGATTCAGCCACATCATCAGGAGTAAGAGCAATGACCTTGCCGGCAGAAGTTTTTTGAACGAAGTGCGAGGCACGACCCACGCGTTGCACCAATCTCGTCACTTCTCTCGGCGATGCATACTGGATGACCGTATCAATCGAGCCGATGTCAATGCCGAGCTCCATGGAACTGGTGCAAATAAGACCTTTTATCACTCCCTTTTTAAGTTTTTCCTCCGCTTCTATCCTCATCTCCTTTGACAGTGAGCCGTGGTGAACACCGATTAACCCACGTTCAAACTTGTTTATGAGCGAAGCAAGCATCTCTGCCGCTCTCCTCGTGTTTACGAATATCAAACTCGATTTTCCTTCTTTCACCACCGCCTTTATGGTTCTTACATGCGAGAGCACCTCGTGGTCAACGGCAAAATCCTTCTCGTCCTTTTTCCTGCTCTCGGGACTTAAAACATCTATTTCAATCGTTTTTGTGGAAACCGTGTTCACCACCTGCATCTTTTTATGACCTGCGAAGAACTTCGCTACTTCTTCTGGGTTTCCAACCGTCGCAGACAGACATATTCTTTGGAATTCACCTGCGAGTTCTGCTATTCGCTCTAACGCAATTGCAAGCTGTGCACCTCGTTTAGAATTCGCTAATTCGTGCACTTCGTCTATTATCACATACCGCACAGATTTTAAACTCTCTCGCAGCCTTTTCCCCGGAATTATCGCCTGTATCGTTTCTGGCGTGGTGATGAGCAAATCAGGAGGTTTTAAGGCTTGTCTTCTCCTTTCATACGTGCTGGTGTCGCCATGTCGAACTTCTATGTTAATGCCGAGTTGGTCTCCCCACTTCTCTAACCTGAAAAGCATATCACGGTTTAAAGCACGTAAAGGCGTAATATAAAGAGCGTAGAAACCCTTTTCCTCCCTATTTCTCTCCTTATCTTCCAGTATCTTATGGAACACCGGTAGAACTGCCGCTTCTGTCTTCCCGGAACCCGTAGGTGCTATGAGTAACACATCTTTCCCTTCTAAAATGGGTGGGATAGCCAATTCCTGTGGTTCTGTGGGAATAGAGAAAGTCTTTCCTAATACTTCTTGAATCTCTGCGTTGAGCAAAGAGAAGGTGTTCATGGCTTTGATTAGTTCATTTTATTATGTCATAACATCCTAATAAAGATATGTTTACGGAAAGGGATTTTCCTATTTCAGATAATGTAATCGTGGATATTGATTATTGAAAAAATGAACACAGAACGAACATGAATAAAATGTTAATCCACGCAAAACATAAAAAAGGAGCAAAGGAACATTACTGAGTGAAGAAAAAGGTGAAACAGTAATACCATCGGTTATTCTCGCTTGGCCAGAAAGTTAAGTATTTGTAGCCTTTTCCTTGTTTTGCCCTTTCGCATCTCAAAATAAGTCCCTATTATGGCGCCAATTAGCCCCGCAACAGTTCCAATGATTCCGCTGAGATAACCCAAATTTACTTGATCGCTGCATTCTTAGAAGCCCCTCCACGCCACACCCGATTAAAATAGTGCCAAATGGCCAGTACTTCTGCATTGGTTGATAAATATAATCAAAACTGAGGTACTGGAAAATGA
>QMVO01000255.1 GCA_003661125.1 Methanosarcinales archaeon | reverse complement strand
TGATGGGTCTTTGAAAGAGGTCAAATCAACGGAGTTTATAATCAAAAATGTTATATATGGTTAAACATTATCTGATAAAAAGAGGTATGTTAAAATGTCCTACCTTTATTTGGAAAATAACCCCAATCAGCAAAGATGAAAACATGGGATAACACAAAACCACTTCTAATGCTCAGCGAAAGTATGCATAATGCGGACATGTATTACGCCACGCGTTTTCTTGCCTCAGACACTTTTATTTATCTTCGCTTTCCCCGCGAAGGAAAAGACCTGCTCATTGTGTCGCAGATGGAATATGAAAGAGCAAGAAAAGAATCAATTGTAAAAGAAGTTCGTTCTACCATCGATTACGGCTATGGCCTTAAAACGGAAGAGCTCATTGCCAAAGTCCTACAGGAAGAAGGTATAAATGCAATAGAAGTGCCACGATATTTTCCTTTATTTACTGCCGACGAGCTGAGGAAGAAGGGCATAAAAGTGGCTTCCGTGGATGAACTCTCAATAACAAAAGAGCGTGAGATAAAGGATGAACAAGAGATAGGCTATATAAGAAAGGCGCAAAGAGCTACCGAGCGCGCAATGGAAACAGCTTTGGCAGTTATAAAAAAATCTTCTGTCAAGGGGAATTTTCTTTTGGAGCGCGGCGAAATCTTAACCTCTGAAAGAGTGAAGACTTACATAGAACATGCATTGATTGATTCTGGATGCACCTGTGATGGTGGAGAGCCGATAGTTGCTTGCGGGAAAAGAGCTGCTGACCCTCATTTTTCAGGGGCAGGCTCCATTCACGTGAATGAGTCAATCATCATTGACATTTTCCCGAGATTAAAAACCGAAAGATATTACGCAGATATGACAAGAACCATCGTAAAAGGAGAGCCTGAAAAGGAGCTAAAAGAGATGTATGAAGCGGTAAAGCACGCTCAGAATGCTGCATTTGCTCTTGTTAAAGAAGGAATAACATGCAAAGAGGTGCATAATCTTGTATGCGATATATTTGAGGAAGGAGGATACGGAGCGATAAGAAAAAAGAGCAAAACGGGATTTATTCATTCTACCGGGCATGGAGTGGGCTTGGATTTGCATGAGAAACCAAAAGTTGGCGACAATGACTACGAACTGCGAAGAGGAAATGTGATTACAATAGAGCCAGGATTATACGACCCCGAAATGGGGGGCGTTAGACTGGAGGATATGGTGCTGGTGCTGAAGAATGGCTGTGAAAATCTGACGAGATTTGAGAAGAAACTCATGATTTTATAAAAATTAAATGTAATGAAACTACCAATGACAAAAAGTGGAAGTTGGGAGAGGTTTAAAGAAGAAGAGTTACTTCCTCTCGTTTTGCTGTTCATCTTAGCCTTTACAATACGCTTTATGGGCGGTGCGTAGGAGACAAGGTGGGATAACGACGCCTATATGGCAAGACAGGCGGAATATATTTACAGCTTTGGACACCCGGCGGTTCCTGACCCTTTCAGCTCGGCATCCTTATATCAGCCCGGTATGGCTTATCTTCTTGCCATCGTGGGATGGTTAATTGACCTCGTCCCCTTCAAATTCACATTCTCCAGTATGATTATCGCTGAGGGGGTAGTTCCACCACTGCTCGGAGCAAGCACCGTGCTGGTTATATATTGGTTTGCAAAAAGCCTGTTCAATAAGTCTGCGGGTGTCGTTGCCGGGTTGCTCGCTTCCATCTCCTATTTTCTGATTTTTCGAACTATGAAGGGGTTTGTCTTCCATAATGCTCTTTCCCTGTTTTTAATCATTTTAACTGTTCTAGTTGCCTGGAAAGCGCTTAAAACAATTGAAAATCCGTTTCCTGCTGCTTTCAAAGATAAAGCGGTCTATTTGGCTACTATTCTCGCTCCAGCAGTTCTTATTGGCGTAACGGGTTTCACATGGGGTGGATACTTCATCCTTCATGCGATACTGATTTTTTACGGACTTCTTTTATCTGCCTTCTCTATGGTCCACCGCAAGTCTATGAAGGAGGATAAGAAGTATCTGCTGAAAACATGGATGTTCATCGTTTCTACGCTGCTTTTTGGAACAATAATAGCGTTAATACTCTATCCGGTGCGAGGTTCCAGAGAGATATTAAGAGATGCACAGATGCTGCGATTTACAGACGGTCCCCTGGTCTATAAATTCACAGGTGACCTCATGCCACCGAGGCTCGAAAGCTTTGAAGCTCTTTTCGGTACATTCCTGCTGGTTGGGATTGCTCTGACCGCGGTTGGTGTGTATGCACTTTACAAACGTAACGAAAAAAGTGGTTTGTATCCCCTTGCTGCACTGCTCGCTACTATGATTCCGACAGTTCGGGCAAACCATTTCATGGACATTTTCTCGATGTCCGTGTACGTATCGCTCGGCATCGGGGCTTCTTTCATATTGGAAATTACAGGACAGGGACTGCAAAAAGCAGTATGGAAAAAACTGGCAGCAGTGAGTATTATCTTGATGTTGTGCATCGCCTTCGTAAACCCGGTCATTGGTTCTGTAAACGAAGTGCGTCATTCTCAAAGATATGCCGTTAATCCCGAATGGAAACAAGCATTTTTGTACATTAAAGACAATACCGACCCCGATGCTCTGTTTATCCACTGGTGGGACTATGGTAATTCATTAGCGTATTTTGCACAGCGGAGGTCGGTAATTGACCAGATGCACTTTCCAGACGAGGATGTGAAGGCAGTTTCGGCGGTTATTATGGCAATTGACCCTGACAAAGGATTACAGATAGCCCAAACACTCAAGCAGAAACATAATAGTTCAGAGGTATATCTGATGCTTTTTCTAAACGATGCTTTTATATCTTCCATAATAGGTTATGCCGCAGGCTACAACCTGACATCACGCAATGAGTCAGTAAGGATGACTTTCGATGAGAATGGGCGATTGGTGGGAATGAACAATCTCACAAATCAGACTACTTATTATCGGCTCTGGACCGACCAGTCTGTTGAGGGTTATACGCTTTTCTATTCGAATAAAGAGGTTAAAGTATATAGATTAGATAATCTTCATACCGAAGAGCAGAAAGTGCATTTAATTAAATCCATTAATATAGTTTAAGTTAATTAAGTGAAAGGTATAAAGAAAGGGGGGCAGTAGGGTAGCCAGGTTATCCTCGTGGCTTTGGGAGCCATGGACCCCAGTTCAAATCTGGGCTGCCCCATCAATCTTTCTTTCAAAAGAAGTTTGGTCTCAATGAAATATTGGACGAAATAATAATTAAAGAAGTTTACAAAGGCCTTTGCTCTCGAGTTCAGAAAAAACTTCTTCCTCCTTCTCAGTTCTTATTATCACACTTATTCCTCATAATATCCATATTGTTCTGGAGCCTCTCCCTTCTTTTCAATGATTTTAGGCTCACGGGGTTTACGCCCTTCTGTTCGTATCTCTTCTAATTCGACTCGAAAATGCCATTCATCACCGTAATCAAAGAGATAAAGGATGTTCTGCCCTATAAATAGCCCTAACTCGCCGATACGAACATCATCCACCCATGGACCTTCTT
>QMVO01000254.1 GCA_003661125.1 Methanosarcinales archaeon | reverse complement strand
TGCTTGATCCATTTTTATTATTTTTCATGTATTCAAAAAATTCCTCTGCTCCATTAATGTCATGAAAGACATAAACATCAACTTCAGCATAACCTCTTGTAACTCCATCTACCCTCTTGTTCAATTGTAAAACATAGCCGTCCTTCACACCATATTCTCTTAATCTATCGCGTAATTCTAGAAAACGAGCTTTATCCTTTTCCTGATTTTCTTGGAACACCTCTTCATCCGTGATATTTTTCTTCAGTTTGCCTTTCATGGTTTCCAAATATTCACAAGCCTCTTCAAAGGTCTTCACAGGGTCGCTTATATATCCAAATTCCCCCTCCCATCCCGTTCCAATTTCACTTGCGTTTATTTTTAATTGTTTTGCACTATTGATGGTTACTGATGTCTCTTCTCCATTATAGGGCATATAAAATGATGCAATGATAGATAATATAGCTATGCTTATGCATCCCATTATTAGCAAACTGTATCTTTTTTTCATTTTTCAGCTTTCTCCAAGACTTTTTCTGCGATTATCCTCTTTACATCTTTTCCATCAAACACTACTACTTGTATAAAAGCATTTGAAGTTCTGACAAGATAACTATACTCTGTTGAGGAGATAGCGGCTTCATCTCCAATCCCCGATATCTTCGATCCGTTCATCTTATTTTTCATGTAATTAAAGAACTTCTCTGCTCCATCAATATTAATGAAGGCATAAACGTCAATTTCAGCATAACCTTCCGTAACTTTGCCTACCCTTTTGTTTAATTGTAAGACATAGACATCTTTTACACCTGATTCTCTTAGCTTAGATGCCATCTCCAGAAAAAGTTCCTTGTCAGCCTTAACTCTTTTAAAATGACTTATTGGATCGCTCTCGTAGCTAAAACCCTCTTCCTTCCACCTCATTCCAATTTCATCCCCGTTTATTTTCAAATGCTTCGCACTACTAATTTCTTTCTCTCCGCTACTCAAATATACCATAAATTACACCCCCTGCACATATATATCCCATAGCTTAACATAAAATCCGTCACCATATCTATTATTAAATTCCGCTGCTGCATAAGTGCCCTCACCACAACACGTACCTTGTCCACGGATTCGTACTTTTATCTCATAGTTGCCTGGTGTTGCTGTATGTTCGGGAGTCCACAAATTGAGATATTCCTGATGCCATTCTTTCTTACCGCCCGATAGCTCAGCAGCATTCACATAATATACTTTATCACTAATACCCAAGCTCTCTACCTCAATGAAAATAGCTAAGTCGGCTTTTACTCCACCGCTCGTGCTACATCTACCATTTAATTCCACTTTTGCCTTTATCTTAAAATTAGAAGGAATATACATTGGATCCGAGGTATAAATAGCTGCGGCCCAGCAGTTTCCTCCAGTTCCTCCAGGACAAAGACCAGTAGTGATGTCAACATTTCCCCATGAATATGCAAGAAATGTACCTTTTTGGTCCGATTCACATGCTGCTTCATGAAGTGTATTAGCACAAAGTATACACAAACCTTCAGGAATGCAATCATGGTCTGGTGCACATGTCCATGGTGATGGAGGAGGCGTACAATAAAAATAAGGCTTTTCCCTCGCCTTAGCATGCCTTGCTCTCCATCGCGCCCATCTACGCTTGTTTATCTCTCGTCTTAATTCTACTATCACATTCATATTATACTCACCACACCATATATTTACAGCAAGTATCAAACGGATTCATAATATCTTCAGGTTCCCTCAAAACTTCTTTTATCGGTTGTGGATACCTCCCTATGATCTCCTGATGCCTCGGGCAGTCCCAATAATTCAAGTCTGGGGTCACTGCTATTCCATAAATCCCGGCTACGCATCCCGTTTCTACGCATGTAACAAGCGTTTTGACGTGTTTGCTCACGTATTCTTTCGCTTTCAACCATTCGGTGAACCTGACTGTCAGCCTTGTTTTCTTAAAAGGCTGATATAGCTCGACATTCAACATCGTGCATTCATACTTCTTACAAAGCTCGATGATGTGGTCAATGCAGTGAAAGTTCAGCTTGCACAGTGCGAAACCTATTGAGTGCCTGATTCCATGCTCTTTGAGGCACTCCAATGCCTTTATCGCTTTGTCATAAGACCCTTTTCCTCTAATGCTGTCGTGGGTTTCCCTGTCACCGTCAATGCTTACCTGTATTCCATCATTCCTTTCGAAGATGTGGATGTATTTCGGTATAAGAATTCCATTTGTGCTCAATCTTACGTGACCTTGGAATTCCCTGACCAAATTGCAAAGCTGCTCGAACCTGGAATACAACAGAGGCTCGCCACCGCTCAAGATTATACCATATTCCCTGAGTGGGAATTCAGTGCTGAGGAAATCCTCACAGAGATTTCTTACTATTTCTAAGGGCATCTCAGCATTAGCATGAGTATAACTCCGGCAGTAGCAGTGCTTGCATCGCAATTGACATTTACTGGTGACATGCAGTGCTAAGAAGTTTTCACCCATATGTCTCCACCACTTTTCTCTTTTTTAATTCCTTTCTCTTTGTCAGCCCCATCTTTCCGATTCCCTCTTCCTTAATCTGATATTCCGCATATTCAATCTGTTTAGAAAAGTAGCCACTTCGATCCATCCGATTAAAGTAACGTAATGCGATCTCTTCAAAGTCATAACCTATTTTTTCACACTTCTCTTCATCGTATTTCTCAGGATTTTCATCGTATTTATCAGGAAAGAGGGCGACCACTTTTATAACAAAATCTGGATTTATTTCGCGTAAAAATTTACACGTATTTTCAAATATTTCAGTATTACAAGAATAAAGAGGTAATGTAACCACAGCTCGCCCCTTAAATCTTTCAGTGACTAACTTAAGCGCTTTTATGGTGCTTTGATTGCTATATCCCCTGGTAATCTTTTTGTGCCAGCTATCATCTATGTGACGGAAGGGTATATTAATTCCATCCAAGCACAGATCATTAGCTCTATCAATAAAATTCTCATCAAGAAGAGAACCGTTTGTGGTAAGCATAACTATATAATTAGTTTCTCTTTTTAAGGATCCAATCAACTTTAGCACTTCGTTCTTTTGAAGCAGTGGCTCTCCTCCACCTATCATAAGCATGGTATCTTTATTATTACCTAACCCCAGCAAAAGTTCCGCTATTTGATCAATGGGCATCGTTATCGGTAGTAAATCTTTAGAAAATTTCAAACAACACCATCTACAGTTCCAATTACATCCCCAAACTTCAATACAAATAAGACGTTTAAACAATAGTTTTCTTACCAAATCAAATTTATACTCGGGAATCACAGGATAAATCACCAATTCCCCATCCTCTTTCAAAAATAGATTGGTTATATCAGTTAAGTTGTAGGGAACACCGGCAGCAGCGGCACCAAAAGCGGCACTCGCTTTAATAAATTCGCGCCTGGTCATCTTGATATCGTTATTTAGTTTTCCAGAGTTGCTTTTACGTGTTCCTCCGCTTTCCCCTTCACCATCGCCTTTCATCTTCTCCCCCGCGGGTCGGGCATTCATATTGGGGA
>QMVO01000253.1 GCA_003661125.1 Methanosarcinales archaeon | reverse complement strand
TTCACGCCAGAGGATGGGATGAGTGTAATAGTCAGGGGTCATATAAGCGTGTATGAGAAGCGGGGAAACTATCAGTTATATGTGGATGAGATACAAGAGGAGGGGATAGGTGCTCTATACCGTGCATTTGAGCAGTTAAAGAAGAGGTTAAAGGAAGAAGGTTTGTTTGATATCGCTTATAAGAAGCCGATACCGAGTTTTCCACGTCGAATAGGCATTATCACGTCACCTACCGGTGCTGCCGTCAGAGACATGCTGAACATTACAAAGAGAAGATTTCCGCATGTGCATATTCTGCTGGCACCGGTTGCAGTCCAGGGAAAAGAAGCACCCTGGCAGATAGTAAACGCTATTCGGTTGATGAACCGAGTGAATGCGGAGCTTATGAAGATAGATGTGCTGGTAGTGGGTAGAGGAGGAGGATCGATAGAAGAGTTGTGGGCTTTTAATGAAGAAACGGTCGCAAGGGAGATTTTTTCGTCTGAAATTCCTGTGATCTCGGCAGTGGGGCATGAAACTGACTTTACTATCGCTGATTTTGTCGCTGACAGGCGAGCTGCGACACCTTCAGAAGCTGCTGAGTTGGTTGTGCCGGATAATCGAGAGATAGTGAGGAATTTGAGTTCTTTAGAGTTGAGGATGCGGCAGAATGTTTTCAAAGCGGTTGAATTCCAGAGAAGGAAGTTAGAGAGCATGGAAAAGAACATCCTGTTTAGAAAGCCTACGGAGAGGATAAATCAATACCGACAGGCAATAGATGAAATAAAGCGGAATATGCTCGCCGAAATTTCACATCTCGTAGCATTACATAAGAAAAGCTTGCAGGCTCTTACTGGCAAATTGGATGCTTTGAGTCCTTTGGCAATACTCGAGAGAGGGTATAGTATATGTTCGAGATTGCCCGAAGGTAAAGTAATAAGAAGCGTGGAGGATATTTCAGTTGGGGATGCGTTGAAGATATTGTTTAGCGATGGAGAAGCAGTTTCGGAAGTGGAGGAGAAGAAGGGGAAAATTTGAACCATTGAAACAATGAAGAAAAGAGTTTATCTTGATACCTCTTGATACCTGTATTTGGTGCAGACCTTTATTTGAAATATTAAGATTAAGAAGGGTGCTCAATACTGAGGAGTGTTTGACATATCTTCAGATAGTAACGCCAAAAATAGGAGATGCGCATATTCGGAAGAAGATGACCTTGCAATCGTTGTAACGGCATACCAGCCGGATCCAAACGTGTGGATGGATTTTAAGAGGAGGAGAGGAAAATGAGGTGTGTTATTTGCGGTGGTCGTGATATCAAGGACAAGGAAGTGGAGGAGGAGCTAAAAGTTGGGAAGGGAATGATATTATTATTGTTCCACAGATATGAAATGGAAGTAGCCAAGGAAATAAACAAGGATAAGAGACCGATTATTATGGATAACGGGTGATGGTCGTGCTGAATCTCGAAGATTGAAGGCTTTCGCCGAGAGATATGATTTGATTGCAAAAGCAAAGGATAAGAACTTACGTGAAGCTTTTCCAAGTTTAAGTTCTGCTTTAACGAGGATAAGAGAAGAAGATTGTTAGCTTAATTGTTAAACCTGATACCTCAAACCTGACCTAACACCTATTTAATTTGCTTAATTTAATTTTTCTCCCTCCGTCTTTCCTCCTTTAACTTTAATCTCATCAATTCTCGGCTCTTGGCCCGTCGCTTCTCGCCACGCACGCACGAAATCCTCTCTCCCCATCACCTCAAGCAGTCTTCTAAGGTCTGATTTTATCCTTTCAGCCACTGGCATATTATATGCGGATGCGATTTCATAAGCTTTTGCGAACCATGCCACCGAGTGGTAGCGTCGTTGGCGAAAGCGTAAAACACCAAACTGTGCTAATGTATTTACTTTTAAAGGGGGATGCCCAATCTTATCATATATTTCAAGCGCTTTACGGTACCACTGCTCCGCAACGTCAAACTGCCGTCGTTCCTCCGCAATCATTCCCAACTGGTGATACTCGTCAGCGGCATATCTTTCCAAGCCCAGCCTCTCAAATATTTCAAGCGCTTTACGATACCACTGCTCCGCAACGTCAAACTGCTGTCGTTCCTGCGCAATCATTCCCAACTGGTGATAATCGTAAGCGGCATCTATTTCCAGGTTCAATCTCTCAAATATTTCAAGCGCTTTCCTATACCACTGCTCTGCTTCGTCCAAATGCAATCGCTCCTGTGCAATCATCCCTAACTGGTGGTAAATGGCTGCAATGCCTCTTTCAATTCCAAGTCTCTCAAATATTTCAAGTGCTTTCCTATACCACCGCTCTGCCTCGTCCAAATGTGGTTTTTCCTGTGCGATTATACCTAATTGATGATAAGCAGTAGCGACGCCTCTTTGGTCTTCTATCCTATCAAAAATTTGCAATGCTTTTTTACATACTTCTAATGCCTTATTCAACTGTCCTTTTTTCTCGTAAAGAGCTGCGAGTTTTAGAGTGAGCGAAACTTCTTTTTTCTCATCTACAACTCCAAGTACTCTTAGAGTTTTCTCCAGTTCACTTATTGCTTTATCTATATCCCAATTATATTTTTGTAGCAGTTCAACAGGGTCCTGCGATGAAATTATGTTAGGAATGCTTAACATAGCAAAATCAACTAACTTCTGTGGTGCGGTATCACTTATAGAACTTCCCTCTTTCCTTCTTTTTTCCAGAATATATGCGGTAATGAGCATCAAAACGCCATAATATGTGGCAACGTTTGCACCAAATATCTTTTCAAGCTCTTTCAGTGCCAAATCAACTTTCTTCTCTTCTATTTTACCCGCTTTTATCAACTCATGGACAATTGAAGGAGCTATTTCCGTAATTCTTTCTTCCGGCGTCTTCAGGTCTGTGTATATAAATAATTTCGACTCTTTATCCACCTCTGCCAAAATGAAATCGGATTTTGCATCTATTTCTGACAGGAGATTGACCTTTTTCAATACCTCTATTGCCTTTCCGGAAGCTACGAGAGGGCTCTGTCTGGAGATCATGCCATCCATAGTTTCTCGCTCAATAGTTTCTTTTATAATCTCCACAGTAGATTTTAGTCCTTCAATAGACCCTTTGAGTTCTTTAATCGAATTAGTCAACATATCGAGTTTTGTATCTGTCGAACCCATCCATCTTTCCAAATTTAAATTGCCCAGGCTCGTCTTCCATTCGTCTATCTTCTTTCATGTTTAATTTAATTTTTCTCCCGCCGCCCTTCCTCCTTTAACCTTAATCTCATCAATTCTCGGCTCTTCGCCCGTCGCTTCTCGCCACGCGTTCACGAATTCCTCTCATCCCATCACCTCAAGCAGTCTTCTAAGGTCTGATTTTATCCTTTCCGCAACTGGCATCCTGTATGCGGATGCGATTCCATAAGCTTTTGCGAACCATGCCACTGATTCGTGGAGACGTCCTTGGCGAAAGCGTAAAACACCAAACTGTGCTAATGTATCTACTTTTAAAGGAGGATGCCCAATCTTATCATATATTTCAAGCGCTTTACGGTACCACTGCTCCGCAAC
>QMVO01000252.1 GCA_003661125.1 Methanosarcinales archaeon | reverse complement strand
CGGCTTTTTATCCTAAAGTGCTTTTTGAGAGGGGTATTGATGTTTCTCGCCCTGTAATCTTTCCGAATACACGTGACTTTAAACAGCGATTCGTACTGAGCAGAGGTTACTGGTATTTTATGAACGATGTTAAGCAGATGTTAATAAAAAAGAGCAATGAAACACAGCTTAGAAGAAGCGGAAGAGATATATGTTAAACTTACCTCTGGAAAGATATTATTTATTCTTGGAGTACTCATTGGAATTGTAGCCATAGCATTTATAGCAGTTTACATAGGGGCAGCAAATTTGAGTGTGAAAGAGGTTTTTGACACTATTGTTGCTAAAATGTTCCCCTTTATGGGAGCAGAAAGCAGCAAGATAGCTACGGCAATTGTTTGGAAAGCGAGGTTACCACGTATTGTGATGGCTATCATAGCGGGAGCGGGTCTTGCGGTATCCGGAGCAGCAATGCAGGGGACGATGAAAAACCCCCTTGTAAGTCCTTATACGATAGGAATCGTATCTGCTGCCGCTTTTGGTGCTTCCATTGCGATGGTTCTCGGGGCTGGATTAGTAGGAAGTGGAAGATACCTTGTAATAATGAATGCCTTTCTTTTTGGTGTTCTCGATGCCTTTTTAATCTATGGGATTGCAAGGATAAGAGGAGTTACGGCAGAGACGCTCATACTGGCAGGAATTGCATTGATGTTCCTTTTCAGTGGTCTTACTTCTTTCTTACAGTATGTTGCAAGTGAAGAAGAACTTGCAGCGGTGGTACATTGGATGTTTGGAAGTCTTTGTGGAACAAGATGGGAGGATGTATATGTGGCAGGAGCTATATTCCTCTCCTGCCTTCCTTTATTGATGAAATATTCATGGGATTTAAATGCTATGGCTTTAGGCGATGAAATTGCCATAACCTCAGGAGTTGACACTACTCGAGTTAGGATATACTCATTGGTGCTGGCAACGCTCATCACATCTGGTATAATCTGCTTTACAGGAATAATTGCATTTGTTGGTATTGTGGCTCCTCATATAGTAAGACTTATAATTGGTGGGGATCACAGATTTCTTCTTCCTTGTTCTTGCGGGCTTGGAGCACTACTTCTTCTTGTTGCAGATACAATAGGAAGAACAATTGTCGCACCCATAATAATTCCAGTAGGCATTATTTTCTCTTTTATAGGTGTTCCCTTCTTTCTCTACTTGGTGTTGACAAAAAGGAAGGAGTATTGGAGATGAAACTTAAGATAAAGGATGTTAACTTTAGCTATGGAAGCAGACCTGCTTTAGAGAGTGTCACACTGAGTATAAAAGAGGGAGAGATAGTAAGCCTTGTTGGACCCAATGGCTCAGGGAAAACCACTCTTCTTAAATGTATCAATAGGATTTTGAAGCTTCAAAAAGGCACTGTTTTAGTAGAGGAAAAAGATATAAGCAAATTAAAATTAAAAGAGCTTGCAAAGATTTTGAGTTATGTTCCACAAAGCGTGAGTCATTCTTTACCCTCAACAGTATTTGAAATAGTGCTTATTGGGAGAAAACCACATCTGGATTGGAATGTAAGTTCCAGAGATAAGGAAATAGTCTTAAATATTCTTTCTCTAATGGGTTTGAAAGAGATGGTTTTAAGACAATCAAATGAGCTGAGCGGAGGAGAATTCCAGAAGGTTCTTATAGCAAGAGCATTAGCGCAGGAACCGCAAGTACTTCTACTCGATGAACCTACCAGTAATCTCGACCTGAAGCATCAACTCGACGTTCTTAACCTCATTACGTCCATAGTAAAGGAAAAGAACATAGCAGCAATAATGGCAATGCACGACTTGAACCTCGCATCAAGATTCTCCGATAAGATGATTTTCTTAAATGGAGGGAAGATATATGATGCAGGAAAGCCGGAGACGGTTCTCACAGCGAGGAATATAAGAAAAGTTTATGGAGTCGAGGCTATCGTTAATGAGAACGCCGGATATATCCATATTATACCGATAGCATCGGTATCTGAAGGATAAGAAAAGATTTTTTAAAACGAAAAAAGGATAAATTATAGATTTTTAGAGATACGAATAATCAAAAAATTTTATATGTGATATCAAATATTATTTAAAAAACAAACTTTTAAGAAAAGTTTGACCAAAAACGTAAAAATTAATATTAATAAAGAGGAGGGTAAAATAGGGATAAGTATGGTTAAAAGCGGAAGGGATAAAAAGGGAAGCGATGTTTTAGCGAGATACGTAGTTATTTGCATCGCAGCAGCTATTATCAGCTTTTCGGTAATTCCAATTCTGGGATTAGCAACACAGCAAACTGGAGACACTGTAACCGTCACTGTAAATGTACCGGAGTATGTAGAGGGAACTTTTGATGCAGCCATAGATGTAGATAGCATTGTGGATTTTAACTCAAAACCAACGCCAAAGCCAGCAGTACCAGGATTTGAAGCTATATTTGCAATTGTCGGAATGCTATCAATTGCGTATATTCTACAAAGAAGGAGATAAGAAGAAATGATGGAAATGGGCGAGAAAATAGAAAAAGGAGAAGTTGTTTGTGAAGATGCACGATACAAGATACAAGATGCAACTAAGAAAAGGTTTGTGCTACCAAATCCCAAGCATTATGCGGTTACTTTCTTCTCTATTTCTGCAAGCCGGACTTCAAACTCCGCCATCTTCTCCATCACTGGAAGCCTCGCTTCAAGGGAATCGAACCTTGAAGTGACTTCCATTCGCAAGCCTTCAATCTTGTCGTCCACCGCCTCAAACTTTGTCAGCATCTCATTTCTCAAGCTCTCAACCTTTGCATCCGCCGACTCGAACTTTGTCAATGTCTCGCTTCTAAGGCTTGCTATCCCCTTCTCCACTGCATCTATGCGAACATCCACCTTATTGTCTACGCTTTCGATCTTCGCTTCCAGGGCTTTTATTTCTCCAGTGATCTCACTCAGTTTAGGCAGGAGCAGCCTTTCTATCCAACCGGGTATTTTTTCGGACATAGATGGATATTTATCTCATGAGTATATAAAACACTTTCTTTCTGAAGAGCATTTGGGATCCGGCATCCTACCTGAAGAAACCAAGGAGTTTCAATATCTCTGGAGTCGAGAATATTTGGATTCGAGATTGGTATTTGAATGGGAGAGTTGAGAGAGGAAATGAAAGAATTACCGAATGTAAATTGGCAATTAGTTGTGAGAAGGACGCTAAAACGAGAGCTGGAGGAAATACTCGAATTGAAAAGAATCATATCCAAAAGTAAATTGACAGAGGAAGACGTTGAGAAACTATCTGATAAAATAAACGAATCGCTGCGGGGACGTGGGTGGAGCCCACGATGCTTGGTATTTAGGATTTTCAAAAAAGGTATGCCCCTTGCAAAGAAGCTTGATACGTGGTGCGAATCCACGTAGGGGGTGAATGCTAAAAGAAGGGGGGTATTTGTTTAGCTCATTTCAAACAAAGCTCATTGACGAGCAATTTTTTGAGTTCGTCGTAGACATCTTTTCCCTGTAACCGCCACGTGGCGAAGACGGAAGCGATGTACTGGTAATAT